>CAZLOC010000028.1:0-19584 GCA_964560935.1 uncultured Anaerolineaceae bacterium
TCGCCCGCTTGAGCGCCGTGTTCAGCTTCGGCGAGCCAGCCTCGCGCACTGTTCGTGCCCCGTGTTCACGCGCAAGCGAAAGCGCAGCCGGGTCACGGCTGACAACCAGGATCTGTTCGATTTCTTTCAGGTCTGTCAGGGTTTTGAGGGTATGTTCCAACAGCAATTGGTTGAGGTGTGTTCGTTCGTCTTCCGATAAGGTTCCAGCCAGGCGGGATTTTCCGCGGCGTAAAGGTTTCACAGGCACAATTGCCCAAAGTGTCATGTATGTAGCCTCCGAATAAAGTGTAGCACATCTCCTGCCAAACTTGCACGTTTTGTTAAGAGATTCATAAGTGTATCGGTGGTTAGCGTAGGGATTTCTATCAAATTCGCAAGATCTGCGTCTACGTTGTCCAGAATGAACCCGCTCAACAGGCCACGATAATGCTCCGCAACCGCCAAAGCCGAGGGTTGGATGCCCAATTCGGCATACATCTTTGCTGCCGGGCCTTTGACCGCCTTCCCGCCGATGATGGGGGAGACGGCGAGGATGGACGGTGGACGGTTGACCGTAGGCCGTAGCTTTAGAACGGATAGGATTGGATCGATACTGACCCAGGGATTGGATGGGCAAATCACCACTGCGTCAGCCGCCTCTATCGCTTCGAGCGCACCCGGAGCTGCTTCCGCTATGTTGGCCCCTTCAAAACGAAAATCCTTAACTTTCGGCTCACACCTGCGCTGGACGAAATATTCCTGGAAGGCCAGCTCGCCCTCGTCTGTTTCGACGATCGTCCGCACCACCCCGTCGGACATGGGCAGCACGGTCGGCCCGATGCCCCAGGCCCTGCAAAAATCTTGCGTAACCTGTGAAAGCGTCTGGCCTTCTTTCATCCGTCGGGTGCGTTCGAGATGGGTGCCAAAGTCCTGGTCGCCCAGGTTGAACCAGCCTGGTCCACCCAGCCGTTTAGCATTCTCGATGACCTGCCAGGTTTCATTGGCGCGCCCCCAGCCTGTTTCGGGATTCGCCAGCCCCGCCAGCGTGTAGCAGACTGTATCCAGGTCGGGACAAATGTACAGGCCATAGTGTTCGAAGTCATCGCCCGTATTAACGATGACGGTCAGGTCTTCGGAGGGCAGGATTTGGGCCAGTCCGTGGGCGAGCTTTGCGCCGCCCACGCCGCCGGCGAGAGCAACGATCTTCAGACCGTGGACAGTGGACGGTGGACGCTTGTCTTTAGAGTTCATCGGTTTCGTATGAGGCTAATTCTTCACGGACATTGGATGGGGCAAGCGCTTTGCGAAAGGCGTGCAGCCTTTTGGCTAACGACTGGGCTTGTTTGTCTGCCTCGTCAAGAATAGCAGTGTCGACCAAATAATTCCGGTGTTTGATAATCCTCTGGCAGGCAACAGTCTCAATCAAGGAACGGATTGCCATACCAAGAAAGCGACTTTGTTCGGCATTGCTTTGTCCCGTTGAGCCCTCGGCAATATTCAATGCTATGGACGTTGCCGCGCGCGTCATCTGTGATTTAAGGTTGTAATTTTCGCTTGAAGGAAGCTTGTCTGCCAGTTCGTATATCAAGTCGATGTACTCCAACGCCAATTTCCAGACATCCAACTGCTCAAACTTGAAAGTCACGATTCCTCCAGAAATTCAATTTGCTCAGAAATCACGGTCTACGGTCTACTGTCCACGGTCAAATGAAACGCACTAAATCTCGCAAAGGCTTCAAGGCCTTATCCCCCGGCTCCTCATCCGCATAGCCCAAAAAGAGCATCGCCTGTGGCTCCCACGCATCGGGCAAATCTACCGCCTCACGCGCGGCTTCCTGTGCATATAACGGCCAGCAGATCCAGTTACCGCCCAATCCTTCGGCGTGCGCGGCCAGCATGAGTTGCAACCCGGCTGCTGCTACCGACTGGATCCCCATCGTAATTTCTTCCTGCTCGTCTACCCGGATGGCGGTCTCATCTCGACAGAGCAGGATGACGACCGGGGCT
Source organism: uncultured Anaerolineaceae bacterium (assembly GCA_964560935.1). Classification (GTDB taxonomy): domain Bacteria; phylum Chloroflexota; class Anaerolineae; order Anaerolineales; family Villigracilaceae; genus JAABUE01. Next base: position 1,987 of record CAZLOC010000028.1, read on the forward strand.
TTGTCCAGACGGCGTAGGGAGCGTTCCACGCGGGTCTTGATCTCAGATTCGGGCGCGTCTTGGGCAGTCATATCGGCACGCATTTTGTCGGTCAACGCCTGGCCCAGGCAGGTGCGAGCGGATACAGCCGCCACTACAACAAATCGCCAAGGCTGCAGGTTATGGGCAGAGGGGGCGTAGGTGGCCGTTTCGAGAATCCGCTTGATAACGGGAGCAGGCACTCGGTCCGGTTTGAAGCGGCGAATGGAACGGCGAGTCCGCAGGAAGTCGTGCAGGTCAATGCTCATCGAAGTGATCTGGTCTGATTTTAAAGATGATGCGTTTTTGTCCCGGACGGTAGTCCCAGGGTTTGCCGCGATATCGACGGGCGAGCATGTCAATGTGCTCGTCGGCACCCTCGCGGGTGTAGCTTACCACTTCGCCGCGGATTTGCAGATAACGGAAGGGGTCCGCAGGGTCTTGAATGACCATGGCGACCTTGGGGCGTTCCTTCATGTTGCGGTCTTTGACGCGGCCCTCGTTGGTGTTGATCAGGATGTGCTCACCGTCCGTATCAAACCAGACGGGTGTCACCTGCGGCGAGCCGTCTGGCATAACGGTGGCAAGGAAGAGATGGGCTTTGGTTTCGGGTCTGAACAGGTCGAGGTATTTTTCAGGGAAATTCATCATTTGCTTCCTTTTAGTTCAAATTTGTAACGGACCTGACCAACGTGACCGTCAGGTTCGTTGACGAAACTGATGTTGTCCACACGTATTCCCCAGTTGTAGGTTTGAAAAGCCAGGGTTTGCATTACGCAAGAGATGTTTGCCGGGGTGACATCCGTGTAAGCCAGCGTAATGTGTGGGACCCAACTGGCTGGGCTATAGAGCGGACTGATTTCGATCCCGAATGGTTGGATGCTTTCCCAGACTTGCTGGTGGAATGCGCTTAGCTCGGCTGTGCGTACAACTGGGATGAATACGACTGGGTTGGGGCCACTGAACAATCCCAATCCTGCCGTGTGGACTGTGAACGGGCTGGTTAGGGATGCAATCTCTCGCAAGCTGTTTTCAAGCGCGGGCCAGTCGAAATCACTGGCAATCAGCCAGGAAAAATGTGGAAACGGAGTGACTCTGATGCCGGTCAAACCACATTCTTCCTCCAGCAGTTGCCAGAGGGATTCGACGTGCTGGTGATGTTTTGAGTCGAGTAAAGATACAAGCCCGTGCATTATCGGAACAGGTCCTGGTCTTTGGGGCGCAAGAGTTCTTTCAGGGAACCTTCTCGAAGTGGATAGGGGAACCCGCGCACATGGATTGCGGGCGTGCCCTCGGCAGCCTGCCCCATGACAAGGCTGGCGGCTGCGGCGAGTTCATCCGCTACGCCGACCTGGGTGATGCGCAGGCGAAAATCGAACAGGTCGGGCTGTCCACGCAGGTCGATCAGACCGGGCAGCCCAGCGATGCCTATGGCGGTGCCGACGGTGCCCTCCCGCCAGGCGCGCCCATGCGAATCGATGATGAGCACACCAATGTGGATGCCGCTGGCGGCTTCGATTTTCTCTCGGATCTGTTCGGCGGAGCGATCGGGGTTTTCGGGGAGGAGCAGAACCCAATCCTCGGGGTTTAACCTTCCGAAGGTTTCAGAACCTTCGGAAGGTTCGGGCGGTGCCACATTGGAATGGTCAATGCCCGCGTTGGCGCAGACAAATCCAAGCTTGTGTTCGACGATGATAGCGCCCGGTCTGGTGCGCAGAATTTTGTTGCTTTCTCTGAATATCAGTTCGACGACGCGTGGGTCCTTCTGGGTAGGTCCGGCCAGTTCCAATGCTCTATCAGAAGGTGTGACCGTCTCCAGATTCACCATTCGCCCTTCAGCTTTGGAGACTATTTTCTGCGCCAGCACCAGGATATCGCCATCTTGAAGCTGAACAGCAGTGGTGTGCAACGCTTTGACGAGAATATCCGCCAGGTCGTCGCCATGGCGGATCAGGGGGATACCTTTCAGTGGAGTAAGGGTGAGCATGGTATCCACAGATTACTCAGATTACACAGATTTTGGATCTTCATAACCCCAGACGAGGCGTTTGTATTGCAAGCTTGGTGTGCCGAAGTTTATCAACAGGCCACGCCTAAAGCCAGTGGCTTTGAGATAATTCAAAACTTGTGCTTCTTCAACGCTGGTTAATCTAGACAGTGCCTTGAATTCTACAATGATTTCCGAAAAGCAGATGAAGTCAGCGCGGTAATGTGTCGGGAGAGTTATATTCCTGTATTGTATGGGCAGAAGGACTTCGCGTTCAAACGGTATTTTCTTCCACTGGAATTCAATCACCGCAGCTTCTTGGTAGACTGCTTCAAGAAATCCATGTCCAAGTTGACGATGGATATCCATGGCTGCGCCGATTATGGCATAGGTCTGTGGGTCGCGTTTGTCTATCGGTTTTGGTGAATAAATCTGCGTCATCTGCTAAATCTGTGGATTTTTAATTGACGCCCGTGATCTTGATGCCCGCATGCGTGGAGCCGTATTTCTTATTGATACCGATCAAGACGCTGGTCAAGCCCTCGATGACTACGGAATTTTCGATGGGACCAGCGTCCCAGCCGGTCAACCCGGCGGCCTCGACCAGTTTAATGGTTTCAGCGCGGGCTTCAGGGCTTGTCCCGGTGACGAGCACATCACAAGTCACAGCCGAGTCTCCCAGCAGGTGTTCGTGCGAGATATTCTGGAACGCGGCGCAGACTTCTATGCTGTCCCCTAAGACCTCACGCGCTTCCTGGGTGGCCGAACCAGCGGGTGGCATTTGCACCTTGGTGACCTTGGGTGGGACGAGTGGTACAGTCACATCAATCAGTAGCTTGCCTTGCAAAGCATGTTTCACGCTTTCCAATGTGGCGCGGTGAGCTGAATAAGGAACGGTAAGCACGACGATGTCCGCTTGTCCGGCGGCTTCGGGGTTGCCCAGTCCTTCAATGTGCGACTTTCCATCCAACATCCTGCTGAGTTCATCAGCAGCCTCAATCGCTTTTGGGGGTGTGCGCGAACCGATCAGCACCTTGTAACCAGCTCTGGCCCAGCGATAGGCCAGGCCTTTGCCTTCCTTACCAGTCCCGCCGAGAATGGCTATTGTTTTCACGTGAGTATCATTCATTAGAACTTTTCCTCATATCGGCTCCCTGAATGGCCATGCCGCGCGAGAAAGCGCCGTAGAAGTAGGTATGAGCACATATATGCTAACTCAAGCTAAGCCAAATTGTTGTGGGTCGGGTAGCTTTATCCCGCTGGCGGCCAACTCACAAAGCACAAGGAAGACAGCTTCACGCAATTCCGGGTCATCTCGGTACATGGCGTGATACAGATTGGTTATGACCCCTTCGGTGGGCATGCGTTTTAGATAGGGCAGCGCAGCCAGGCGTTCCTCTTCATTCTCGCTTTTGAGAGCAGTCAGTAAGATTTCGGTTGCAGAGGACCCGGGTGAAATCCCCACTCCTTGACGGCTTGCAAACTCGATCAACCAAGATGTTTTGGATGGGGCTGTTAATCGACGCGGCAGACGCGGGTCTTTGCCACCCCTGCTGTCGAGCACTTCGCTTGCTGAATTGCGCACAACCCATTGATCGTCTTCTACTCGGATGGTTTCCAACGCTTCGGTGGCCCAGGCTTCCTCAATACGAGCCAGACCATAGATGGCGGCGCGGCGCAGGAGAATATCGGCCAGTGTTATGCCTTCTTTGAGCATGGCATGTCCTTCATTCGGATCGTTTGCCAGCGCTTCGGCGGCAGCGCGGCGTAAATCTTCTTCACCATGCAGCAGGGCGCGGGCGACAGCTTCCATTGCAGGCCCCGTACCGATGGCAACCAGCGCCAGGCATCCTGCTCTTTGTGCAGAAACACTGGGGGCATATAGGATGCCGGAGAGCAGCTCCACTGCCTTGGGATCGGAGACTGCTCCGCTCCCAAGTGCGGCCAGTTGGATCAACTCGAAGGAAGTTGTCTGTAATAACTGGCGGAAGAGCGGCGTAGCGCCCGGATCCCCGCTCCAGTAAAACGCAGCCACAGCCTGTGCGCGCAATGCGAGTGGAATTCCTTCGGTCTGCAGCAAGCTTGCCAACTGAGCAAAAACCTTGTTGCGCCAGGTAGCTTCGCGCGGCGCATCGCGCAACCAACGTGCTGCCATTAAGAGTGGCCGATGTAGCGGCATCTTGGTTTGTGCGAGCATGGCATTTGCCAGACTGGAAGCATCACCATGCGCAGCAATGTAACGCATCGCCAGCAGTTTTCCAGACCAATCCGGTTGTTCAAGTAATGCCTCGTCCATGTTGATATCTGCTAATGATCGCCCAGCCAGGTATCCACCAAGGACAGGGTGTAGGAAGCGCATGCGGTTCCCCGGGTGGGATATCAACAGGCCGCTATCGGTCATCTTGGTGAGTAATCTGGAAGTAGCAGGTAATGGACCGGTTTTTCCCAGCGGTCCTGTCCTGCCGAGCGGGCCGGTTTTCCCCATTTGCTTGAGAGGCCCGGTCTTGGGCTTTTCGCCTTCTTTTGTGTTTGCGTCCCCTTCTTCGCCATTACTCTCGACAGGCGCTTCTTCGGTCGGTTCAAAGTTCTTGACCCACTCGCGGGCTGAACGCGAATCGAAAATAGGTTGCGCAGAAAGCGCAACTTGCATGCCTAATGTTTCGAGCGCGGCCAATGGCGTTCCGCTGGGGGCCAGGCGGCGTATGTGGGTTGCAATGGCATCCAAAATGCTCGGACCCAGGCTGTCGCCGGCATACCCGGCCCATATTTTGAGAGTGAGTTCCAAAGGCGTGAGCGTGTGATTCTCAGAATTCAGCCAGGCGTTTATGAGTAACGGATCGATTTCTTCAGGACTGCTTTGCGACCAGGCTTCGGTTGCTATAGTCTGCATCCATAGTTGTCCCCACTTTTCGATGAAGCGATTACACTGGCTGACGCTCCAAGGCATTAAAGTCATCGGCTCAAAGCCTAGACTTATCAGGCCATCGAGATGTTCGGGGCAACTTGTTGTCACTACTCGGATGCCAGAATATGTCTTAAGTAAAGTTTTTAGATAACCGGTTAACTTGGCCTGCTCACCGGGAGGTAGCTCATCGAATCCGTCGAGTAGTAGTAGCGCTTTCCCGCTTTCAAAAGTATTTTGAATAAAACCGGGTAGCCGTGTAAGATCCAGCACCGGGGCATGCTCGGCAGCAGCATCCTGGATCGGACTTAAGCTATCTTTTGCATCGTCATCCGGCAGGCGCAGGTCTGCAATGTGGTAGAGGAAGGGAATGCTTTCACTTAATGCCCCAAGCTGTGGATCACGATTGGCAGCCAAGGAAGCCAGATAAGCCAGTGCAACGGATTTTCCTGCGCCGGGTTGTCCGGTAAGAATTAGATTGGCTCCGCCTTCGAGAGCGCGGGGTAGGCTCAAAGTGGGCGTGTGGTAGATGGCTGCCAGTTCCGGCCAGGAGGGCATGTAAGGGATCGTTCGTGCAGTGATGTCTTCGGTTGGAAATGGCTCGCCAGGCTCCCGGCGAGCAGGAGGGGCCAACAGGCAAGGTATTTCAATGATTTCATCTAATGCAAAGAGAGGGGCAGCCAGATGCATCCCTTGCGCACGGCGAAAAGTAGTTCGGCGGTGGTTTTCCTCCACCCCGGTGGAACGGCGGGCTTTGGCCTCTTCGCGGTTTTTGTCCCAGCCTGCCCGGATTTCGCCCCATAGCGGTCGCATGCGTCCCAGCAGCACCCAAAATATGGTGGCTGTGATAAATCCAACCAGGAAAGAAAAAGTTTCTAATTCTAGGGATGGCATTGGCAGGTTAATTTGCGAATAAGATCCGTCCACAAGTAGGACAATTGTAGATTTGAGTGGTCGAGCGGGCGCTCTGCTTTTGGGAAGGTGTCAGGGTGGCGCCGCAAGCAGCGCAGGCTCCCTCACTGACTTCGGTCACTGCTAACCCCCGTCGCTGTTGGCGCAAATCTTCGTAAGCGTTCAACAGGCTTGTCTTCAGAGGGGAGAGAGCAGCTTGCCTTTCCGACTCCAGCCGTTGTAGTTCCTTATTTAGATCATCTTGCTCTGTTGTTAACGTTATATTCTGGTTTGCCAGTCGCGATTGGACTTTCTCTAAATCCCTAAGTGCCGCATCTCTCGCTTGTTCCGCCGCTTCCTCTTCCAGCATGGCTTCAAGCAACCGTTCCTCAAGCGTTTCCAGGTAACGCTTGAGGCTTGCAGATTCGTTTTGTAGATCTTGTAGTTCTTTGGGATTTTTTACATTTCCGCTATATAAACTGGCTTCTGTCTGTTCGATTTTTACTTTCTGTTTTTCTGCTTCTACTTCCGCCTGTTTTAACTTATGTAGAGATGATTTATGTTCTGCCTCATTCTCGGCCACCTGTTCTTTGGCCTGGCGCAACTCCTCATCGTTCTCAAGTGTCCGGCGAATTCCTTCCAGCCGCATTCGGACTTCATCCATGCGGCTGTCCACCAGTTGCAAACGATAGATACCGAGTGCTGCGCTCATGCTTTGATTATATACGAACTATTCCTTTTTACTTATTTACCAGTTGTTATTTGAAACGTTATTGTACTGGAAGGTTGAAGTAATTATAGACCACCTGAGAGAGATCCGCGAATAATTTAGAAACTGGTTCCCAGACAGCCTGAACAGGGTGATACGCGTACATGACGAGAACGTAGTTTCCGCCAGGAGTGTAGACAATGGCCGAGTCGCTGATATTTTTGATGACGCCGCTGCCGGTATCGCTGATCCAGCCGTGTTTGTGGGCAACCTGCGTACCCTCGGGTACGCCCGCCTCAATCAGGACGCCGATCTTGTCTGCCGCTAAAAAGCTGATCATCTGCTGACAGACTTCCTGCGTGATCTGCCCAGGGAAAGCTGCCACCAACGCGCCGCCACCAGTTGTGGAACATTGATAGATGTCCGCCAGTAGCATGCCCATATCAGATGTAGTGGTCTGATTATACAGATCGGGGTCTGTAAAAACGTCCAGCCGTTGATTGGCAGGCGTGGAGAAGCGTTTCAAAAGCGGACAAGGGTCGTATGCATTGCAGAAGAATCCTGCAATGAAGGTGTTTTCCAGGCCGATCTTTTGCATATCTTCAGTCACGATGAGTGGACCGTTGAAGGCGTTCAGGCGTTCCATCAATGCGTCGGCAGGTGGGTTCTCCGATTTGCGGATCATATTCAAAATGAGTTCAGAGGTACGCTCATCCAGCGCAGCCGGCCCATTCTTGACGTAGTATGAAATCATGATGGGGATTTTGACTGTGCTGGAAGCAGTAAAAGCCACGTCTGGTTCAGTGCTGATTTCTTCGCCTTGGTTCATCGCAAAGTGGATTTCTTGCCCGGTTTGCAGGTCGAGCATGTAAAGGCCAAAGACGCCATCGTATCCAGCGAGTGTAATGGTTTGTTGTAACAGGATTTTCAAGTTGTTGCTAGTAGGACGAGAAGCTTCGCTGCGTTGAAATGTCAATGAGACTGTTCGGTTGAAGGGGGAACGCAAAGCGTCTTCTATCAAAAGAATAGCGCGTTCGATATCGAGTATTTGCCCGGCACGACCTGGCGCAAAGCTGGCGCTGCCTGGAATTGGCCGGGCAGGTTCGGGTGGGATGTCGTAGCGGGAGGCAATCTCATCTTGCAAATAGTTGTGTAGGGCCTCCTCGTTGATTGTAGCGCGTAGAGGAATAGCAATAGCTGCGGGCTCCTGATTCCAGAGGTAGTTCCAATATCCACCCCAGAACAATTCACCTGTGCGTGAAAGGTCCGCAGCAGCCAACATCGATTCCAAATCTATTTCGAAGCCCACAGCCAGTGGATCAATGTGGATGATCGCTTCCCCGTATTGCGCTTCAATCGGGGTGGTGTAAACGAGGAGGATGCGCTCGGAAGCTTCTTGCAGGCTCAACCCGCCAACAGGTACACCACCGATTGTCATCCCGGCGGGGTAATTGTTGCGCTGACGACTGTAGCCGATTAGGGTGATGATTACCAGGACGATGGTTGCACTCAGTAAAAGGATCGAAACGATTCGAACAAGGATGGACGTATTGCGGTTTCTCACACGTTCTCCGAAACGTTAGACAAAGGTTGTGGTTTCGCCAGAATGGCAGCAGTTGCCAAGATATAGGTAATCCAGACCAGATCAGCAGTAAACAAGTGCAACAATTGCATTGAGATAGGCGCAAGCAACAACAAATTAATCAGCCCGGCAAATAGTTGTACAAAGCCAATGACGACCAGTGCAGTAAGCAACTTACGCGCCAGTCCCTGGTTTTGGCTGTATAGCATACGCACCAGATAGAGCGAGTATCCGGCAATGAACACAGCTATGATAGGATGATACACCCTTAACCTTACAAGGAAATGAGCATTGGGGTCCATATCCGCAGCGATGCCTTCAGCCAGAGAACGGACCGGGAAAAGCGTATCTCCTAATGCTGTCACGGCGCCGCTCATGCCAATCACAAGCATACCCAGAAGTCCCGCGCCCAATAGCCAGGCCTTGGCGCCTTGCCCCTTGATCTGAACGGCGTTTCCTCCTGAGGCCCAGTAAGCTGTCAATGCCAGGCTGCCAACAAGCAAGAAAGTGTTTGCCAGGTGCAGTGCCACAGCGAAAGCGCGCGCCACAGACGAATTTTCTTCCACCAGTTCGAAGAGCACCAATCCCGCGCCAAGCAAGGCCTCGACGAGGATCAAAATACCAGCAGCGATCAATCCCTTGCGGACAGGATGCTCTTTATTCGTGATACGGAAGCCCCAAATGACCATAGCCGCAATCAACAGCAATGCCCCCCCGGAGAGCAGACGATGTGTGAACTCGATCGCCATTTCGGCGTCAGGCGCCTGTGGGATGACTTGCCCGTCGCATAACGGCCAGTGTTGACCGCAGCCTGCCCCCGAGCCAGTAGCACGCACATACGCTCCCCAAAGTATAACAATCATAATCCAGCCGAGTACACCCCAGGTAAATGCTGCAAACTTCTTTAGTTTCATGGTTGTTTCGTAGTTGGAAAAATGTGACTTAAATCACCCGAAGAGTATAACACAATCACCCCTATCAATTATGCTAGAATAGATTAGGCGATTTTAATCTTCCTTTGAAGGATGGTTCCCCAAATGCTTCGTTCATTTCTAATCTACCTGTCAAAAGCTGGCTGGGCCCAGCGCATGGTCACCGACTGGAAACTTGCCTGGCAAACAGCCTCTCGTTTTGTAGCAGGGGAGAGTATTCTGGATGCAATTCGCGCTATTCAGGAACTCAATGATAAGGGGATCTTAGCTACATTTGATCAACTGGGGGAGCATACCACGACGGCCGAGGAGGCGACCCAATCGGCCGAGGGCATCCTTGCCATTTTGGATGAGATCGATAAAACCGGGGTCAAGTCTAATGTCTCGATCAAGTTGACCCAGATTGGCATGGGACTGGATGACTCGCTTTGTTGCGAAAACCTGATTCGTATCCTCAATCGCGCTAAAGAATACAAGAACTTTGTGCGAATTGATATGGAAGACTCACCCTATACGGCTACTACTATCGAATTGCTGAATTGTGCGCTCGATAGCGGCTTCGATGGCCAGAGCGTGGGCCTGGTCGTGCAATCCTATCTCTATCGCACCGAAGAAGATACGCGCAAACTGCTCGAACGGGGAGTGCGCTTTCGGTTGGTTAAAGGAGCCTACCAGGAGCCGCCTGAACAAGCCTACCCAAAGAAAGCGGACGTGGACGCTAACTTCGACCTGTTGTCCAAAATCCTGATCGATGCGGCGTTTGCGGCCAGGTCCCCCGCAATCAGCGAAGATGGTCGCATCCCGCCCCTCCCTGCGATTGCCACGCACGATGAAAAGCGTATTGACTTTGCCAGGCAATATGCCGAAAAGATTGGCCTGCCGAAGAAAGCGCTGGAATTCCAGATGCTGTACGGCATTCGGCGAGACTTACAGGAGCAACTGGCGGCGGAGGGATATCCGGTGCGCGTGTACGTTCCCTTTGGTACGCACTGGTATCCGTACTTCATGCGCAGGTTGGCGGAGCGCCCGGCCAATATCTGGTTCTTCGTCTCAAATTTCTTCCGAAAATAACAGGTTTGCTCCCGCTGCCGTACCCCATGAGGGACACTTCATCGGCGGCGGTTTTTTGTGGTAAAACAGGCATATGGCTGATTTTCCACTTGCCTTGGTGACCGGCGGTGCGCATCGCCTCGGTCGCGCTTTTGCGTTGACGTTGGCGTATCAGGGATATGCCGTGCTGGTGCATTATCACCGCTCGGAACAGCAAGCGGTGAAGGTCGTGGAAGATATCATGAGCTTCGGTGTCCCGGCTTTTTCCGTGCAAGCGGACCTGACTTTAGCCGAGGGTGTGGGTTCGGTATTCCTGATGGTCGATGCGTTGCTGGCCTCCCCTGACTCAAATCTATCTCATTTTTCTGTCCTGGTAAACTCGGCGGCGGTGATGCCTCGAGGAGATGCGCTAACGCTCCCGGTTGCAGAGTGGGACGCGGCGCTCGACCTGAATGTACGGGCCCCGTTCCTTTGCGCCCAGCAGGCCTGCCTGAGAATGAAGCGCGGCGGCTTGATCGTGAACGTGTCGGATATCGGGGCGGAAAAGGCCTGGAGCCGGTTCCCGTCTTATACCGTCAGCAAGGCTGCCCTTGAGTCGCTCACAAAGGTGCTGGCGCGCTCGTTTGCGCCATCTGTGCGCGTCAACGCTATTGCCCCGGGACTGGTGTTGCCCTCGCAGAATGTGACGGACGAAGAGTGGGAAAGATTGACAGGCCGCTTGCCGCTCAAGCGTCCGGCTACGACCGAGGAAGTTGCCTCCGCGCTCGAGTTTTTGCTCAAAAACGAGTATATTACCGGCCAGACCATTGTCGTGGATGGCGGTTATTCGCTGTTGTAGAGGAGTATGTATGTCAGAGACGACGCCCGCCTGGCTTGCCGAACGTTTGAAGAAAGAAGGAGAGAAAGTAGTGGCTTACTTTGCCGCGCTGACCGATGAGCAGTGGCAGAGCGAGGTTTACACCGAAGGCGATACCTGGACTACCCGCAATGTGCTGGCGCACTTTGTGACGTCGGAACGCGGTCTCCTTAAGTTATTTAAAAATATTCGTGAAGGCGGGTTGGGCGCTTCGGACGACTTCTCGATCGACCATTACAATGCCCGCCAGCAGGAGAAGACCAAAGATCTGACGCCGCAGGAGTTGTTGGCGCAGTTTGCCGAGGTGCGCGCAGACACAGCCGAGTGGGTATCCGCTCTTTCGAAATATGATCTCGCGAAAGAAGGCCGCCATCCATTTTTGGGAGAGGCGCCATTGGTTGAAATGCTCAAGATGATCTATTTGCACAATCAAATCCATTTCAGGGATTTTCGCAAGCTGGTTGAATAGTTTCCGCCATGGTTGCTTCCCAACCCTCGACACAAGCAGAGTCCACTCGCATCTACTGGGTCGACCTGATCCGCGTGGTGGCAGTTTTTCAGGTGATCCTGGTTCACCTATCCTATGTGATATTTTTTAAAGAGGAACTCTTATCATCCAATTGGGTAGCAGCCAATTTCTATGATTCGCTTTCTCGCATGGGCGTGCCGCTTTTCTTCATGGTCAGTGGCTATCTCCTGCTCGGCAAAAGTGAACCGCTCACTGGTTTCTTCCGTAAGCGCTTTTTGAAGGTCGGGATTCCAACCCTGTTTTGGTCAGTCGCTTATTTGCTCTGGTCTGTGGAAGCCTATCGCAACGGTACGATGAGTCCGCTGGGCATTGCGCTGTCGATGCTCAAGGCCATTTATCTCGGTGGCGTTGAAATCCACCTGTGGTTTCTGTACATCCTGATCGGGATCTACCTGGTGGTGCCCATCCTGCGCGTACTTGTCTCGGCCGCCTCCCGGCGTGACCTGACATACTTCATCATCCTTTGGTTTGTGGCAACCCCATTGTTCGAGCTGGCGCAACGCATGCTTGGATTTCCGACGACCCTGGTCATCCCGGTCGTGACGGGTTATGTCGGTTATTTTATGCTGGGCTATTTGTTAGCGGGGTTACAATTGGATCGGCGCGTACGGATCTTATCCATTGTTGGGATCATCCTGGCTGTGGCAGTCACTTTCTTTGGCACGAACATGCTCTCAGCGCAGGCAGGTCCCATTGACGCCTATTTCTACAGCTATTTCAGCCCGCCAACGGTCCTGGCGACCATCTGTGGATTTTTCTTGCTGAAAGACCTGGGCCAGAAACTCGGAAAAGCTGGTGGGCTGGTGCGCACGGTTTCGACGACCAGTTTTGGGATATACCTCATCCATATCTTTGTGGTGGAACTTCTCCGCAAGGGTGACCTGGGCTTCCGCCTTTACGGTTGGATGGGACCTTCCGTGTACATGATCCCGTTGACGGCGCTGGCGGTTTTCTTTTTGTCCTTTGTGATCGTTTTTGTCCTGCAAAAAATCCCGGTGCTAAAGATGTTGGTCCCATAGTTTTTGATGTCATTCTGCCTGCACCGCCCGTGCCATCCGGCACGGATGGTATGCGCAGGCACGCGTGAGGAGTGTAGCGACGAAGAATCTTAAGCTTGTCGAAGGGGTCGCTCACACCGTCCCGGTATCCTTCGGGAGAATGACAGAGGATAGGTTATGCAACGACTATTGCTTCTCCTGCGTTTGTCCCGCCCCTTGTATCTCGTTCTCGCTGCGTTGACCTATGTGCTCGGCGCGGGCATTGCACGTTACCTGGGCATCTCACAGCATGTGGTAGTTTTCTGGCTTGGCCTGGGCGGCGTTCTGTTGGCGCAGTTCAGCATGAGCCTGCTTGCGGAGGCTCTTCGCCCTGTCGAGCAACCTTCGGAAAACGACGAGAATCGCGCCGAACGCGTCAACCTGCGCAATGCAGCTTTGATGGTGGCTATCGGGGCGCTGGCGGCAGCGGCGGTCATCGCCATATTGCTCGGCCAGGAAGGTGTGCTTTCGCCAACTGTCATGCTCTTTTTAGGCCTGTCCTTGCTGGCGGTGCTGGCCCATGCTGTCCCGCCGCTGCGCCTGGTCGATGTAGGGCTGGGCGAGTTCACCCTGGCAGTCCACATCGCGGTGATCGCGCCCGCGCTTGGCTTTGTTTTGCAGCAGGGCGAATACCACCGCCTGGTCGCCATTGTCTCGTTTCCTCTCACACTACTGGCCCTGGCTTATTTCCTGATTCTCGGTTTTCCCACCTTCGCCGCCGACGAAAAATACGACCGCCGCACGCTCTTGCGCAGTATGGGCTGGCAGCGCGCTGTCCCCTTGCACCATGGCCTGATCCTGGGCGCCTATGTCTTGCTTGCCAGTGGGTTGCTCTTTGGCCTGGCCTGGGGCTTGATCTGGCCGCCCTTCCTGACCTTACCATTCGCCATCCTGCAAATCTTCTGGCTGCGCAACATCAGCCTGGGCGCTAAACCCGTCTGGAGCCTGTTGACTGTCAATGCCCTGGCCGTCTTCGGCCTGACCGCTTACCTGCTGACTTTCGCATTCTGGCTGCGCTAACCGGATACTTGACACTTCCCTCATGCCCGAATTCCTGACACTCCTGCCGCCAGACGAAGCCCGCGAAAGACTGCTCTCGCATCTTCCCACGCCCGAACCTGATTCTGAACAAATAGACGTCCCCTCCTCCCTCGGCCGTGTGAGCGCTGAAGACGTCCGCGCGCCGCACCCGTTACCCGATTTCCGCCGCTCCACCGTGGACGGGTACGCCGTCCGCGCAAAGGACACCTACGGCGCCAGCGACTCGCTGCCGGCCTATCTCGCCCTGGCTGGCGAAGTCCCGATGGGCGACGCGCCCAAATCCGCGCTGGAACCGGGGGGGTGCATGACCATCCATACCGGTGGCATGCTGCCCGAAGGCGCGGATGCGGTCATCATGTTGGAATATACCCAGGCTGCGCTTGGTTCGGGTCTCACATCGTCCCCGAAGGGGGGACCCGAACCGAACGAAAAAACTGAAATCGAAATTCTCCGAGCCGTCGCCGCGGGCGAGAACGTGATCGCCATCGGCGAAGACGTTGCCCAGGGACAGGTGGTGCAGCCCAAAGGGAGTCTGATGCGTCCCGCCGAGATTGGCGGCCTGCTGGCGTTGGGAATTACCGAGCTGCGCGTAACCAAGAAGGTGCGCGTCGGGCTGATCTCATCCGGCGATGAAGTCATCCCGCCGAATGAATCACCACGACCGGGACAGGTGCGCGACATCAACTCGTACACCCTGGCCGCGCTGGTGACCAAAACGGGCGGCGAGCCGGTTTTGTACGGCATCGTGGGGGACACCTTCGAAGCGTTGAGAGGAACCGCCGCCAAAGCCCTGGCCGATTGTGACGCGGTCGTCATCACCGCCGGATCGTCGGCCAGCACGCGCGACATGACCGCCGACGTGATCGACGCGCTTGGGGAGCCGGGAGTGCTGGTGCACGGCATCAACACCCGCCCCGGCAAACCGACCATCCTGGGCGTGTGCGATGGGAAGGCCGTCATCGGCCTGCCGGGCAACCCGGTCAGTGCGCTGGTGAACGGTTACCTGTTCGTCGTGCCGGTTATCGAAAAACTGCTCGGCGCGAACCCCCGTCCCAAAGCGACCGTCCAGGCCCGGCTGACCGTCAACCTGCCCTCACAGGCGGGGAGGGAAGATTGGTGGCCGGTGAAGTTGCTCCGCCCTGCCCGCGCCAGTGCCGCAGGCACAGGTGAGCGGAACGTAGTGAAGTCGAAGGGCGATGTTGCCAAAAGCACCAGTCCTTCGACTGCGCCCCTACGGGGCTCCGCTCAGGACGAATATAATGCTGAACCCATCTTCGGCAAATCCAACCTGATCTTCAGCCTAGCCGCCGCGGACGGCCTGCTGCGCATCCCGCCGGATGCCACCGGCTTGAGCGCGGGCGAGATGGTGGAAGTGCTCTTGGTTTAGTCGGAGTCGATAGAATTATGAGTGATAACTGCAGGCAGAATTTGCATGCGGTGGAATGATTGGTGTGAGACATGTACTTGTGCATGGACCGCCAGCGGCATTGTCTGCGTCACGCCCTCCAGATTATCTGTAAACAGGACACGATTACCACTGCTCTGCCCAGAACCGGATCACCGCAATGAGCAACACGATCCCCAGTATGCGCCGCGTCCACAGCCCTGAAAAATAACGCGAGCCCAGATACGAGCCAGTCAGCGAGCCCAGGATGCTGGCCGGCAGTAGCCAGGCGCCCAGCGTGTCGAGCACCAGGTTCCCGCCGGACAAACGACCTGCCAGACCGCTGATCGAGTTCAACAGGATGAACCCGGCCGAGGTAGCCGCAGCTTGCTTGGGGGTGCCCCAGCCTGCCAGGATGATGACCGGCGACAGCAGGATGCCGCCGCCAATGCCAACCATACCGGAAAGCAGCCCGATCCCTCCGCCGCAGGCCAGCGCCAGCCAGAGCGGGGGCGGGCGTGATCCATCGGTTTCCTCTTTCCTTCCCTTACGGGCAAACAACATGCGCAGCATCACGTAGGTCAATAGGCTATAGAGCAGGATGAAATACGCGCCCTCCGCCAGTTTTATGCTGCCACCCAGGAACGCTGCCGGAATGGAGGCAGTCACGAACGGCAAGGTCAGGCGCTTGCGCAGGTGCCCGGCTCGCGTGAAATTGAAAAAGGAGATCCCGGCCACGACCACATTCAAAACCAGGGCTGTGCTGGCCATCAGGTCCGGATCGATCTCGAACTGGCTCATCACGGCCAGGTAACCCGTTGCGCCGCCGAAACCGACGCTGGCGTACAAAAACGCGATCACAGTGACCAGCGCTGCCAGCAAGAAGGGTGGGACGGCCATCCGGCGATTTTATCACGCGCCAAAGCGGTATAATCGGGGCGGCATGTCCGTTTCCGCCCCCATCCCCGGCCCTCGCGGAGCATGCCGTAAGGTGTTCCCCCACAAGGGGGGAAATACTCATGAAAAACGATTTTCCTCGCTTGGAAGTTCCTGAATCCCTGCGGCGTGAGATGGTAGAAGTTGCGCGCCAATTTCGCAAAGGGGCGACAAAGAGTGAGCAACTTCTTTGGCAGGCTCTGCGCGGGAAGAAACTGGATGGGTTGAAATTCCGTCGACAGCAACCAATCGGTTTGTTTGTTGTCGATTTCTACAATTCTGATTACCGTCTGGTCATCGAGGTAGATGGACCAATTCGTGATTTTCAAAAACAGGCCGATCAGGAAAGGCAGGCGATTCTGGAAATGCTTGGATTGCACATTTTACGAGTCAAGGCTGCGCTTGTTGAGCGTGACTTACCCGCTGCCCTGGAAATGATTCGGGTCAGAATCCGCGGGCTGGAATCAATGCGCGATAATTCTCCCTCCCCCAGCTTTGGGGAGGGCAAGGGTGGGGGCGGATGATGTCTGTTTACCTGCACGACATCCCCCTGCCTGAAGCCCAATCCCGTTTGGAAGCCGCACTGCGCGAAGCCGACCTGTGGTGCGTGCTGGGCCTTGAAACCATCCCGCTGGATGAAAACGCGCTGGGACGTACCCTGGCCGGGCCGGTCTGGGCAAAGACTTCCTCGCCGCATTATCACGCCTCTGCCATGGACGGCTTTGCTGTCCGTGCGGCGCAGACGGCCGGCGCGTTGCCCTCGAAACCTCTTTCGCTTCAAATCCCCGCCGAAGCCTGCTACCTCGATACGGGCGATCCACTGACACCCGGCTTTGATTCCGTCATCCCCATCGAGAATACCGAAGCGCTCGACGAACACGGGAACCTGACCGAGGCCATCCGTGATCCGGCAAGCATTCGCATCCGCGCCAGTGTCGCCCCCTGGACGCACGTCCGCCCGCTGGGGGAAGACATCGTCGCCACCGAATTGGTCTTGCCGGCTGGTCACGTGCTGCGGCCCGCGGATCTGGGCGCGATTGCGGCGGCCGGGCATAGCGAGGTCAAAGTGGCGCGCAAACCGCGCGTGGCCATCCTGCCCACTGGCACGGAATTGGTGCCTATTGGCTCTAAACTCAAGCCGGGCGACATCCTCGAATACAACTCGCTGGTGCTGGCCGCGCAGGTCAAGGCTATGGGCGGCGAACCGACTCGTTACCCGATCACGAAAGACGATTTTGATTTGATTTGCGAGCGCGTACAGGAAGCCGCGCAAGACTACGACCTGATCTTGCTAAACGCCGGTTCCTCGGCCGGCGCGGAAGACTTCTCGGCAAAGGTGGTGGAAAGGTTGGGGCAGTTGCTGGTGCATGGTGTGGCTGTCCGCCCGGGGCATCCGGTCATACTCGGGACGGTGGACTGTAGACCGCGGACCGAAACCACCGTCCACCGTCCAGCGTCCATCGTCCCGATCATCGGCGTTCCCGGTTACCCCGTCTCCGCCGCGCTGACCATCGAGATCTTTGTCGAGCCGCTGATCGCCAAATGGCTTGGGCGGCGTCCCAACGAACTGCCGATCGAAACCGCCCAACTGACGCGCAAGATCACCTCCCCCGGCGGTGATGATGATTTCGTCCGTGTGGCGCTGGGGCGCGTGGGTGAGAAGCTGCTGGCCGCGCCGCTCTCGCGCGGGGCGGGAGTGATCACCTCGCTCGTGCGCGCGGACGGCTTGGTGCTGCTGCCGCGC
>CAZLOC010000029.1:0-19122 GCA_964560935.1 uncultured Anaerolineaceae bacterium
GGTCGGTGTTGAACAGCGAGGTGCGGCGCTTGATGCCGTGGACTTCGTAGCCCTTTTCTAACAACAGTTCAGCCAAATAGGCGCCGTCCTGGCCGGTGACGCCGGTGATGAGGGCTTTTTTCATGATTTCCTTCTAGAACAAACTCAATTTAATGAACAAAATTCTGCAAACGCTGCACCTGGGCCTCGACCATGCGCCCCACCATTTCCTCGAAGCTGACGGTGGGCTTCCACCCCAGCAGTTCGTTCGCCTTTGATGGATTCGCCAGGGTTTTGCCCGGCTCCAGCGGCCTGACCAAGGCCGGGTCGCTGATTACGCATTCCTGCCAGTTACGGCCAACGCTGCGGTAGGCCGTTTCGCACAAGTCACGCAGTGTATGCAATTGTCCCGTGCCAATCACAAAATCGCCAGGCTTCTCTTGCTGCAGGATCAGCCACATGGCGCGCACAAAATCCGGCGCGTAGCCCCAGTCGCGGGCGATTTCAAGGTTGCCCAGTGCGAGTTTTCCTCCCTCCACTATAGGGCGGCCCCGCTCGTTTCGGTCGGGCGAATCTTCAATGCCCAGTGCCGCACAGGCCGCACCGTAGGCCACTTTCTGGGTCAGGAAATGCAGCGGTCGGCGCTCGCTTTCGTGGTTGAACAAGATGCCGCTTGCGATATACAGGCCATAGCCCTCACGGTAAATCCTTGCCATCTGGTGCGCATACACCTTGGCCGCGGCATAGGGGTTGACCGGATTGAATGGTGTTTGCTCGTCTTGCGGTGCTACCAGCGTCTGGCCGAACATTTCCGATGAGGACGCATGGTACACCCTGCAGGCTTGGCGATTATGCCGCACCGCTTCAAAGAGCCGAATTGCTGCCAAGCCATTTACCAACAGTGTTTCCGGCGCCCGGGTCCACGATTCCCCTGGGCGCGATTGCGAAGCCAAATTATAGATTTCATCCGGCTTCGCATCCTGCACCGCGCTGGCGATATCGACGCCCTCGGTCACGTCACCAAACAAGACCTCGATCTTGCCGGCAAGGTGGCTCGCGG
Source organism: uncultured Anaerolineaceae bacterium (assembly GCA_964560935.1). GTDB lineage: Bacteria > Chloroflexota > Anaerolineae > Anaerolineales > Villigracilaceae > JAABUE01. The sequence goes on from CAZLOC010000029.1 coordinate 1,040, forward strand.
AATTCGGCCGATACCAGTTCTCCTGCCTTGCCAGACCATAGATCTGGTAGCCCTTTTCCAGCAACAGCTCGGCCAAATACGAGCCGTCTTGTCCGGTAATTCCAGTGATAAGCGCGTGTTTCATCGATTCAAACCTGTTCATTTCGGAAACGCCACCGCCTCCTCTCATAGTCGCAAAAACTGGTTCGCACTGTCTTGCCAGCTGAACCCCTGCCGCCTGCTATTTGGCCTCATCTCGCAAGTGGTCTCGTTCCCCCGGTTCGCAGCCAAACTGAGCATTGCGGCACCCTTCGGTATCGCCAACCACCCGCAACTGAAATATCTCAAGCCGAGTCAAGCGCAAGTGGCCGCTCCCTTCTGCCCATCCACCCAAACCAAATGACAGACGCTGTAATGTTTCACCTTCGAGGACGGGCAATATGCCCTGATATGACCGGGTAGACGCGTACTTTCCTGCGGGCAAGGTAATAACAGGTTGCCTTCCATGCAGCGACAGATGTGCAGCATGAGTTCCAGTACCGGCGATTTCGCCTTCGAAACTCGCCCTGATAAAAGTTGATCCCTTAATACGAACTTCCTGGGTGAAAAATCCACTGTCAACGGGGCGCGCGCTTTGAACCTCGGGAACCCCATCGCGAACATCCATCCGGACGCCATCCGGTGTATTCCAGGGTGTCCACTGAACTTCATTCAGGGCCGATACTGGGGTTAGGGTTACTCTTCGTTTCGGCAACGCGATCACATATTGCACGTTATCGACCAGAATCAAATATCCCTGCTGTTCCAGGGCGGCATTGAGGCTTCGGTCCCGAAGTTCCATTTTCTGGAGAATCGCCACCACATCCCATCCTGGTATCGCTGCAGCAGTGACCAGATCATTGCCATTGGCCACTAAATGGATGCTGTTCTGAGCCCGGCTGCCGAGAAAAGGGATGAGCGAAGTTTCCAAATCCTTGAAGGCCAGGATATTGAGTGGAGCGGCCGCATCGAGGCCAAGAGCTTCCACGACAGCGATCTGATAAGGCTGCTTGACAAACAGGCTCATCCTTTTCAGAGGAGTGTCAGCCAGTTCGATTTCCGCTGCCATCGCTGGCAAGTTCGGCGTGGGAAGCACTTCTCCGGGGCGCATCGCAATGCCAATGTTTATCAGAACCGCCAGTGCCGCCAAAGCCGAGAGGGCGCGACGGCGCCAGCCAGCCGGATTTACGCTTAATGTGAATGCGCCGATGCCTACCAACAACAGCAATATTCCCGGCGCAAAATACCTGAATGTCCAAGGATATGCAGGTGAAAGTGTCATGGATACAAGGGTAGCGAAAAGAATTGCTCCCGCAACCAAGATCAACCAACTGGTCGCGATGGCTCGCTCGCTTTGTTCCACATTCCTGCGACTAGCGCTCCAAGTCGCCCGATTGTTTCTCCATGCGCCAACCAACACTAACAGAGAGGCAGCAACTATAAACCACGCAGCCCCGCCCATACTCCCGGCAAGCGCCCACATAACACCCCTCCCTTGCACTTCATCCCATATGCCAAACATCCTGATGCCGGAAAGATCGAGGTTTGCATACATGTTGCCAAGACTAAATTGTGCTTTTTCAACATCGATTCGCTTCAGCGGGTTTCCGTAAACTGCCCAGTTCGTCCACAAACGAGAAGAAAAGACCATTAAGCCTAGAAAAAGCACGGCCTTGGTTAAGACTGTCAACCGCGAAATTTCACGAATTCCACGCATGCCCACGATACCAGCCGCAACAGAAAGAACCGCTATCACCGGGAGAACCACTGATATCTTAGAACCCACAGCTAGGGTTGCTGATACCAGGAGCATAAGGAAGGCCACAGGCGACTGATCTCGCCTGCCATGGATAAGCCAGCCAACCATCATGACAAAGGCGGTAATGGCGAGAAGGTCACCCTTGATCGTACTTGCCAGGCCAATCATGGCGGGGGTAGACCCCAGCACTGCCGACAAGATGATCGCCCAATATGCCGACGCACCAAGCAGGCGAGCTACCCAGGTAATCGACACAAAGAGCCAAAGCAGCACTTCCAGGTTGCCAAATGAAAACCCGAGATAACTACCTGAAGCCAGTGCAAATGCCAATGCATTGAGTTCCGCATTCCATTCATTGACGAACAGGTTCAATTGCAGTGTCGGCATATGAACAAACACGCTGCCGGCGTTCAGCCAGATTGCCAGACGAGGAAGCCCATAAGTTTGCGCATCCCATGTGAAATCATAAAAAACCAGCGAGCGTAGCCACATCAGTACTAATACGCCGCAAATTACAATCAGAGCCGGATAATCCCTCCACGACGGATTTACTATCTCGCGGGGGAGTGACAACGTGCGCGTACGCCAATAGATCAGTACCGCAAAGATCAGTGTCGGCGCCAGAAAATAGGGCCTATATAAAAGCCCCCCCGCAGAGAGTCCGAGAACGAGCCCGGCTTGCAGCGCCAGAATTATCAGCCAACCGGCGATCAGGCTGGAGAAACGATCAAGCGCCCACCTTGGTTGTATAAGCTTGGCAACTTCGAACGCGAGGAAGAGTTTTAGCGCCAGATAGGCACTCGCCGCAACGGCTTCGGAAATGAACGATGCTGTCGTTTCCATTTAAGGCAACACTGGTGTAACAGCCACATTACGGATCATCCAGGCTGCCATGCGAGCGTCCTGCTCACCAAGACGGTTCGCCTGCCCATCGGTTTCGATGCTGATTTCCGTCAACTCGCTTGGCGGCAGATCGATCAGCTTTTCATAAACGGCGGACGCAGTTCCGTCACCGTGGACCAAGAAGCGTTGCGCTTTACCGTCTATCGTTCGGACTATCACCGTCAATGTCTGAGGGCTGCGAGTGCCATATTCGAAACGCAATCTGGTTTGGGCTGCATCTTTGGAATAGAAAGCCTGCAACCTGAATGAGACTTTTCGTTCCACCCAATGCCACCAGTTGATGCCATCGGTTTCTTGGTCATAGGCACCCGACTCACCCGTTATGCGAACTTGCCCCCGTCCATTGAATACACCCACACGGAACGGGCCAATCGTTGCGCTATGGGTCAACCAACCATCCGCCCCACTCGGTTCAACAACGCAGTCACCTGGGTTCAATGCTTGCGTTCTGCGATCAATAGGCAGATGCGCAAAGATGTAGTCATCGCCCGTCCAGTCTGAGTTCACTACCCGGTCAGGCAGATAATAAACGGCGATCTGCCTGAATTTGTAATGTTCCCCATTTAGGGCTAGATAAATCGACGCCGACGGTGAGCAACTTGCAATGACAGTCTGGCGAAACACCTGATAGAACTGATTCAAATCACGTGTGCCCCCATAATATTGAATCAGTGGCGTAGTACGAGCCACGCCACTAAGCGCGGCGGCGGCCAGGCCGAGTACAAAAACCGTTGCCAAGGCAGCTTCGAAATAACGGCCAAGGCGTTGGCGCAATGCACCCGCACCAAGAATGACGAACGCCATCGCAAAAGGGTGCGCCCAGTCAGCCAGTTTGAACTGGCTCCAGCTTTGACCCACGCCTTTCGGAAAAGGCGACGGCACAAAGAATCGAAAGTAAATGAGGCCGGCAATAAAGGCCAACAGAATCAAGACAGCAGGCATGAGCTCACCGCTTAACGTAGCTCGACCAATAGACCGCCAGCCCGTCAAAAGCACAGCCGCAACCATACCTGTCAGCACGATGCCCAGGATGAAAAACCCGGTTCCTATACTTTCCGGCGTCGTCCACTGAAACCCGTCCCATGCGCCGCCATGGACACCGACCGCATGGGCCGCATACCCCAGCAACGACCAATCGACCGAGGAACCGACAACCGCGCCGGACTGGGTGCGCAGGGCAGCATAGGCTCGGATCAGTTCAGTGTTGAGCAAAAGCCCGGCGAAAACAAACAACAAAACCAAATACCAAACCAGGCTCTGCTGTTGATGGCTGCGGAGCAACAGCAACAAGCCGCTTCCCACTACAGCGGCCACCAGAAAGGGCGCGAGCTCGGAATAGGCAAAAACCGCTGCCGCGAGCAGCAAAGCGGCCGGTGCGGCCGATTTGGCAATTTCCTTGAACGACAAACCAGTTTGTGCAAGCCAACGCAACGTTGGGCCAACGGCAAACAACAAACCTGCCCCAAAGGCCAAGCCAATGGTCTGGGGCAGAAAGCCCAGATTGGCGCCAAACACCAAGCCACCCAGGCTAAAGGCCGGCAAGGCGAGCAAGGTCAACCGGGTATGGCGTTGCAGAGGGCGAAAGCGCCTGGCCAAGGGGTAGCCGATGGCTAGGCAACAGGCTGTGATCGCCGAAATCATCACCGCGGGGTAGGCCTCGAACGACCAGCGTAGGTCGAGCAATGACTGCGCCAATGCCAACAAAAAAGACCCCCCCATCCGGAAGCCTGCTTGCTGGTACAGAAAGACCTGAGTAGTTAAGGGCGTAACGTTTTCTGGCTTGATCACATCACCGAATGCGTGCTCCTGCAGCCAGTCGGAATGAACGAGATAGGTAAATGCGTCGTTGTGCGCATTGAACGCCCCGAAGACGAACAGCGGCCCGAGAATGCTGGCTCCGCAAAACATACCGAAAATTCCGACCACCGCAGCGTGGCGCAATGCGGTACCAGCCTTCTGCTCAAGAACCAATGCCCAGACGGCAAGACCGGCGACAAGCACTGGAACAATCAAAGCATTGCCTAACGGCAAGACGCGCCCGACGAGACTGGCGATTATCGTCAGTGTGGCCAGGCCAAGTACCGGCGACAGATAGAAACGCGCTGCCCCCCTGAGACGGAAAGGGAAGAGCTTTCCAAACATGCGCCCCAGCAACGTTGCCACACCTAGCATGGCAACCAAGGCGATCAGCGTCGTCCAGAAAATAGCGGGAATGGCTGTGGGGAGAACCGTTGCCACAGCCGCTAGCCGTTCAGCTGTTTCGCGATATGTCCCGCAACAGCACGACCTTCACGGATCGCATAGTTGGTGCCCCGGTCTTCCGGATAGATTTGCGCCATGTTGGAGATGAAGGCATTGTCAAATGGGGTTTCTTGACCGGGCACATATTGCGAGTAACCACGTTCCGTTACTGGCTGAGCATACTCCGCGCGCCACACCCGATGTTCGATGATCCAGGAACGGTCCATTTCAGGAAACATCCGCTTGAGGTGTTGCAGGGCAAATTCGACATACTGTTCGTCATCATATGCCCATACCGGGTCTTCGACCGGGAGATATCTCGACAGAAAAACGATATGCGAGCCATCGTAATTGGCCGGTGCATCGAAATTGGTGTGTTCAATGACGCCCACAAACGGGAAACCTGGGTCATTCACGTTGAGCCAATAGGTATCAGACAGACTGCGTTTGAGACGCAGCACCAGACACATGTTTCCTAGGTAGCGCACCCGGCGTAATTGTTCGATCCACGCCCTTTCTGCGACGCCATCAAGGATATCGGCAACGATCGGAAAAGCCGGCGTAAATAAAAATTGGCGGCCAGCGATCTCCCCTTGATCTGTTTTGATGGCCTTGATTTGGCGGCCTTCCACCACGACCCCGGAAACCCGCTTGCCAAGACTGACTTCACCCCCGGCCTTCTCGATAGCCGCAACCAAGGCCTCGGCCAGGCGGCCAAAGCCCCCCTTGAAGTAGGCAAGTTCCTCTCCACCTTTGTCGTTGCGCGTACTTCCGCGTAGCACCAGTTTCTTCCACATCCACACGGCATTGACGGCTTCGGCAAAGATTGAAAACTTCGAAGTGATCAATGGCTCCCAGACAACCTTGTATATCTGCTTGCCGCATAGGGGCTCGAGCCATTCTCGAATGCTGAGATGTTCGATGGCACGCCAATCCTTGATTCGACGGACCTGAAAAACCAGCAAGCCCAGACGAATTCGATCAATGAAGGACAGGGGAGCAAAGCGCAACAGGTCCAGGGGGGTGGACAGCTTCCACATGCGGCCGTTGAAGTACATGCCCGTACGCGAGGGCAAGGTGATGACATCCCCCGTCATTCCCAACTCGTCGACCAGTTCAGGGACATAAACATCATTGTTGAACCAGTGGTGGTAGAACTTTTCCAGTTTGATGCCATCGGCAAACTGGAAGGTGCCTGCTAGGCCGCCCGGGGTTGTGTCAGCCTCAACCACTTTCACTGTGTGGCCGCGCTTGGATAGCACATAGGCGGCCGTCAAGCCGGTAAACCCGCCCCCAACGATCACCACGTCATAGGTTTTGTTATCCATTTATTTAGCTCAAGGTTTCTCGACAGCCATCGCTTTCGCACGGCCAAACAATTGAGGATTGAAGAGTATCGCCAACGCACCCGCAACTGTCGTTGGGAGCCAGACCCCCAGATGCGCCAATACCGCGAAGCTCGCGGCCTGCGCTGAAGTACCCCCCAACATGGAGACTGCCGAAAATGCCGCCAGATGGAATGGCCCGACATAACCCGGCGACGAGGGTACGAGAGTCGATAGCGTGGCAATAGTCATTACTATCACAGCGGAAGCGGCACCGGCGTTGAGTCCCTGCCCACGAAGCACAGCCCAGAACAACCCGGCCTCGCCGACCCATACCAGCATTGATAACAAAAAAAGGGCCAGCAACACCGGTATTCGCGACATTGATTCGAATCCTTCCAACAAATCCCGAAGCGCAAGAAATATTTGCTGACGTTTTGAGTTCGCTGCCTTGTGAACGCGACCTCCAGCCCAGCGCGACAGTCGCCCACTAAACAAAAAAACCATAATTAAAAATATGCCACCCGTCGCGGCCAGGCCAAGCGCCGTACCAACCAGCCACGATGGCAACTGCGCGTTGGCAGTCAATGCCAATCCGATCGCCAGACAGGCCAACAGCGTCAGCAGATCGACCAGCCGCTCCATGACCAGACTGCCCATTGCAACAATTCGACCAATACCGATCGCTTGCGGGAACACCAGTGCACGCACCACATCGCCCAAACGCATCGGGAGGGTATTGTTGAGTGCAATGGACGCCATGAATGGTGCGGCACACTTTGATGCCGGAACGTGTGCGCCCGCAGCGCGCAGCAGGGACGACCAACGCAGGATGCGAGCGAAATAGCCCAAAGCTAACGAGGCAATTCCCAATGTCAACCAAACCCACTGGAAGTTGCTGATTGCGCTTACGACTTCATCAAGATTGATGCGCCAGGCGATAAACCCCAGGCACGCGGCAGAAATGAAAATACCGACTGAGTTCCGTACCCAATTCGACGATTGACGGGCATGTGGGTGGGAATTCGCCGCGCCCCTTGTCGCATCCGTCATCAATGCTCCCAAACTCGCCAGGGAGCCTTGCCACCATCCCATAATTTTTCGAGTTCCCGTTTGTCGCGCAGGGTGTCGCAGGGCTGCCAGAAGCCGGTATGCTGGAACGCTGCCATTTGGCCATCCCTTGCGATTTGGCTGAGGGGCTCACGCTCCCATGAAATCGAATCACCTTCGATGTAATCAATAGCCTTCGGTTCAAGGATGAAGAACCCACCGTTGATCCAGCCAATTTCGTCGCTGGGCTTTTCCTCGAAACTCGAGACATGGTGGTTGGTATCCATATTTAAAACCCCGAAACGGCCGGGGGGCTGGACAGCGGCGACAGTGGCCAACTTGCCATGCTTGCGATGGAAAGCCAGTTCCGCTGTGATGTCGATATTTGACAAGCCATCCCCATAAGTCATGCAGAACGTTTCATTGCCGAGGTGGGAAGCCACGCGCTTCAAACGCCCGCCAGTCATTGTCTCTGAGCCCGTTTCGATTAGGGTGACTTTCCAGTCTTCCGACTGCGAATTCATTACACGGTGCTCGCCCGTCTTCAGGTTTATTTCCAGGTCGGATGTATGACGGTAATAGTTGAAGAAAAACTCCTTGATAACATAACCCTTGTAGCCTAGGCAGATAATGAATTCGTTCACGCCGTGGTGACTGTAGGTTTTCATGATGTGCCACAGCAGAGGACGCCCGCCGACCTCCACCATAGGTTTCGGCCTGGTGTCCGATTCCTCAGCGATACGTGTACCCAGACCACCGGCAAGAATGACCGCTTTCACATTTCCCCTTTCTATAGTTTGAGTTCGTCCTGATTAAAGTTCAGGCTCTGTTGAATGATTGCGACGGGCTCGGCGCGCAATATCAAATAGATGCGCAGCAAGTATTCGCCAATGATTCCCATCAGCAGCGACTGAAGGCCGATCCCGAACAAGACGAGGATGTGGATACTTGCCAGGCCTTGCGGCAAATCGGGGTGCATCAACCGCAACAGTAAATAATACAAGGCGCCCAATACGCTCACCCCGAGCATGACCCCGCCAGCCAGCGAGGCAAGCCGCAAAGGCACGGTGGAATGGTTAAATACAGCCGTCAGCCCAAGTTGGATCAAGCGGCTTACATTGAACTTGCTTTCTCCGGCCATACGGGCTTCACGGTCATACACAATTCCTGTTTGGCTAAACCCCAGTCCGGCGATCATGCCACGGAGGTAAGGGTGAGGGGTTTTGATTTTGGTGAGCGCTTCGATCACGCGTCGGTCGATCAGTCGAAAGTCACCAACATCTCGCGGAATGGGGTGCTCGCTTACTGCATCAATCACCCAATAACCTAACCGGCGGAACGCATGAATCAGCCCCCCCTCAGGACGCGAGCGCCGCACACCGTAGACAACATGGAAACCAGCCTGCCATTTATCGAAAAAGGCCTCGAGCATTTCCGGAGGATCCTGCAGATCGGCATCGATCTGCATCACCGCGTCTCCCCGTGTATGCAGGTAATTGGCAAGGATCGAGCGCTGGAAGCCAAAGTTCTTGGAAAAGCGTATGGCTCGAATGCGTGGGTCTAGCTTCGCCAGTTCCGTTAATTTTTCCCAGGTGGCATCATCCGAGTGATTGTCGGTGAATACGAATTCAAGATCGCAACGATCCTCCATGCGCTCGCCGATACCGCAAAGCCTTGCATACAGGGCCTCCAGATTCCCGGCCTCATTCATCACGGGAATGGAAATTGATATGAGGGGCTTCTTGTTTTGACTATCCATCTTCAACGCGCTGAAGGCAAGTTTCGGCAATGTTGCAGGTAATCAACCACCGCAGGTAGCGTTGGCCGGAATGATATGTCACCAAGGGCCGACGTTCGCTTGAACACCACACCAAAATTGTCAGCCGCCGGCCCTGGCAATGCTCCAGCCTTGAGTAACCACGGGCAGCCGAACGCTCGAAAAACGTAGTCGGCCATGTCCCGCAACGCCACGGGCTCCCCGTGGCTCAGATCGATTGAGCCGCCTGCCTGTCCCCTTGCCAACTGGAAGATTGCCTGCACTTCGTCATCCAGGTGGTGGTATTCCCTAAGTTGTGTGCCCGGCGACATTCTGAATTCGACCTGATCAACCAGGGCGCGGAACATCTGCCCGAGAAACATGAACCCCTCCGGGGGCCCTCCACCAAAGAGGGTGTGGATCCGGACATGAAGCGCGGAACCGGACCGAGGTGCGAAATCCTCGACAAAACGTCCCAGTTTTTTTTTGCTCGAATAGTAGGGATTCTTTGAATCATCAGCAATCAGCTTTTCCATCACGGTGCCAAATGTCAGCACCCTGAAGCCCAATCTGGTAGCGCCCTCGACAACGTTTTTGGCCAGTTGGTAATTCACATTTTCATGCTCGTCTACAGGGCGACTCGGATCAATGATTCCTGCCGCCACGTAGACCACACCAGGTTCCACGCGCAGACCTTCGAGATAACGCGAAGCCCGATCCGCCCCCCCCTCGCGCCACCACTCGAAATACGTGAAACGTTCGGGGGTCAAAGTCTGGTTTAAGGGCGAGGATGCCGCGATCGCATGCCCAAGCCGGCCACGTGCACCTAGTACGACATTCACAGTGAAAGCTCCTGCCGCCAGGCCAATATCTGGCCCATTGTCCATTCGCGCGTCTTGCTGGGCGCTTTGTAGTATTCACGGAACCAAGCGGCCGTCTCGGCCACCACCCGCTCGGTATCCCATGGCGTCATCCATCCGAGTTGATTCCTGGCCATGGTGCTATCCAAAGCCAAGGCTCCTGCTTCGGGAAGCGGATTACTCATGTATTCCAGTTCTGGGCGCTGCCAATGACTGGACATCAACTCAAGGACCTGACGAACGGAGTACTGCTTTGGATCCTGCGGCCCCAGATTCCATGCTTGTGCATAGCGCGCAGGGGTATCGGATATCAGCCCCGCCAGCAGCATCAGGTAACCCTGCACCAGCGCCAGAACATGCTGCCAAGGGCGCGTCGCGTCCGGGTAACGCAGGGTCAACGTCGTACCGTTGGTCACAGCGCGAACGAAATCAGGAATCAGCCGATCCTCGGACCAGTCACCCCCACCAATAATGTTACCGCCACGTGCCGTCGCCACGACCGGCCCCGCACCCTCAGACCATGGAAACGATGCAGCGTAACTTTGAATCACCATTTCGGCCGCGGCTTTTGAAGCGCTGTAGGGGTCCTTACCGCCGAGGGGGTCATTTTCCCGATAGGGCCAAGCCCATTCATTGTTCTTGTAAACCTTGTCGGTGGTAATACACAAAACGGCCCGTACGCTCTTCACTGTCCGGGCCGCTTCGAGAACATGGGCTGTGCCCATGGCATTCACGTCAAAAGTACGGATGGGCTCCCGGTACGAGCGGCGCACGAGTGGCTGCGCGGCCAAATGCAGAATTAATTCTGGCTGGAATTTTGTAACCGCATCCAGAAACAGAGGATAGTCGCAGATGTCACCAATCACCTCGGTCATATGGTCTGCCAAGCCAATTTCTTCATACAGGGCAGGCTGAGTTTCAGGTGGAAGGGAATATCCAGCGAGTTCCGAGCCGAGCCCCTCAAGCCAAAGACAGGCCCAACCACCAGTGAACCCGGTATGCCCGGTTACCAGTATTTTTTTCCCTTTAAGTGCCGCTTCAAACGGCAATAACTGCTGAAAGTTCATTTTTCGATCACCGAATTGAAAAGATCCAAGTACTGTTGCGCCATCAGCGCTGGGTCGCCGAAATACTTGGCTCGGCCCCTGCCTTTTTCGATTAGGTTTTCACGTTCATCCCCGACCGAACAGAGGCGCACTATTGCATCTGTAATCTCGGGGGTCTGCTCCGGATCGAACAATATCGCAGCATCACCTGCAATCTCTGGCAAAGAGGTTCGATTGCTGCACGCAACGGGCACCCCGGCAGCCATCGCTTCTATCAACGGCATACCGAATCCCTCATACAAAGAAGGGAAGACGAGCCCCAACGAATAACGCATCAGCGTCGCCAGTTCCTCATCCGACAAATAGCCCGGGAAAACGAGCCTGTCCGATAATTGAAGCTTGCTGCCCACCGAGATGATCTGGTCTCTTCGGGCACCAGGCGCTCCTGTGCATACCAATTTGATGTCGGGCGGAATCAGCCTCCGCTCGATGGCCGAAGCAAATGCTGCAAGCAGCCGATCGTGATTCTTATGGGGCCAGAAATTGGCAGGGTAAATCAAGTATCGATGGGGCGTCACATGCAGCAACCTCGGCAGGCTGTCGTCACCATCGGGCTTTGCTGAAAAAAGGCGTTGCCCTAGTCGCAGGTAGATCAAGTGAACGCGTGAAGGATCGACTTTCCCATGATCCAGGATCGCCTGGCGAGAAAATTCCGAAATCGTTGTTATCGCAGTCGCTTTACTGCAGGCATCGACAAAGGCTGAATCCCGAACGGCTATTTCCTCCGGGCGAAAAAATTCAGGATGGGATTTGTACTGCAAATCGTAGACCGTGCAGACTGTGGGAATGTGGTCGACATGAAAGTAAGGAGCCGTGAACGGGCAGTACAGCAGATCGCCGCGCAGATCATGCGCAGCGTCTTTTACAGAATGTCGTTGCAGCGCAGCAATAAGCTTCAGTCCGACACGGGAGATCCCGCGGCCAAGTTTTGGGGGGATGATTCCGGAAAAGGATCGTGCCAAATGCATCGCCGCCGACTTTATTTTGCTGACGCCAGCCGGGTTCCTTATCAGGACGCGGCGGACGTTTCCACGCTCTAGCGATGCCAATTCATCGTAGGTCACATCGCGACACAGTAGTATCAGTTCATACTGCTCGGCCATGCGGGAAAGTTGCCTCAGCAGTTCGAGAACGAACAGCTTGGCACCCCCGTTCGCGCCGCCGGGCAGCATGGGAGTGAGATCGACCAATATCCGGTGCGTCACAGCAGTTGACGGCATGGGAATGCCCATTCAAAGATCCTGCTCCGAGAACAGATTGGTGTCCGCAACCCTGAAAGACAGATGCCGCCCTTCCGCATCGATGAACGAACTGGAAAACTTTATATTGACCGCTTTGTTGTCGATGTCAGACGGGGCAATTTCGACCCGTCCATATTGATCCGGCAAGAAATCGTGGGCCGTGAGCATGCGACCCTCGGCCCAAACGCTCAGTGTCACCGACTGGGGCGAACTACCGGCAAGATGAATTGTCTGACCGGGTGACCGCTTTCTGGCAGGTATGCGCAGCGAGTCCGCTAGCCAGTTATCCCGATAAAAGCCGCTAACGCGCTCGGTGCGGTCGGGTCCTTCCCCTTTCAGCCACGCCCTCACCCGTACAAGTGGCCCCCTAAGTCCCATGCGGGTTAGCGCGCTGAAAGTTCTCACACGCAGGAAATGCATGAACTGCTTGCGGTCGAACTGTGAGCGATGATCCCATTTGTGATGCAGCAAGCCGGCAATTCGATAATCAATCAACCGGCTCAAAATCTTGCATCCCGCGTGGTCGCACTCATGAAGCAGGTGGTGCCATAGGCCTCTGTAAAAACTCGGGTCTGTGTAGTTGTGATGCCTGCGCGTAATCTGAAAAATTTCAGCGTAAATCTTGCGCCGAAACGATAGCGTTTTTGTCCCTGCATAAAGGCGCGAACAGGCCAGCTTGACAGGCAAGAACTGGATGTCAACTCCAGAAGCGGCCATGCGCAACCAGTAATCATAATCCATCGCAAAATTCAGACTCTCGTCGAACATGCCAACTCTGTCCTGAACCGGGCGCCGCCAAAAAGCTGCCGGCTGGCATACCATGCAGTCTTGGAGCAGACGACTAATGGAATACGGGGCCGTATTATACGGACCGATGTATTCATCATGTTCGTCAATGTAATCGGCGTTCCCGTACACCATTCCACACTGCGGATTCTTCTCAAAAAAATCGACAACGCGTTTGATCGCCCCAGGAAGTAGCACGTCGTCCGAGTTGAGGTAGCAGAGGATCTGTCCGTGCGAGAGCTTCAGGCCCTTGTTGATGGCAGCAGTCTGCCCACCGTCCGGCTCCGAAACCCAGTAGAAACGATCACCGTACGATTTCAGGACATCGACTGACCCATCGGTCGAACCGCCATCCATTACAAAATATTCGATTTTTGGGTAGTCCTGTGAAAGGACGCTTTCGATCGTTCTTCGCAGGAAACCACCCTGGTTAAATGATGGCGTGACAATCGACACCAAGGGCGTCTCGACAGCTGGCTTTGGCCCACGACTCACACGCTCGCAAGCCGCGACTAGTTGGCGGGCAGATTCTTCCCAAGAATACGCGCGCACCCTCTGCTTGCCCCGTTCAATGAGCTGCTCAACCGCCAGAGGATCGTCCCAAACGCGTTCCATTAGCGCGGACATAGCGTGAGTATCCGTGGGGGAGCAGGAAAGAACGGCATCGCCGCCGACCTCAGGGAGGCTTGTCGTATTGCTACAGACGACAGGGGTCCCTGCGTCGAACGCCTCGAGGAGCGGCATCCCGAAACCCTCGTAGAGAGAAAAGAAGACCAGCGCTTTGGCCCGCTCCAGCAACGTCCGCAACAATTCAGGACGAACAAATCCGACGTGCCGGACAGGAAGGTTCGGAAAATCCTTCGCCAGATCCTCCCATCCCGAGGGGTGGCCTGTCAGAACTAACTCAACATCGAGGCCAGGCCGTCGCGCGAGCAGTTCCGCGAAAGCCTCCAGCAATCGACGGTGATTTTTGTGCTTCCACAAATTAGCGGGGAAAAGCAAAAAATCGCGGCTCGGGATTAACAACTTTTCAGCTTGAGTTAACGAGTCTTTCTCAATGTGCCTGTGAGAAACCTGCAACGCCGGGGGCATCAGGAAAATATCGCCACATTCCGTGTCCGGGTGTTTAAGGAGTTCCCCGCGGGTGAACTCGGTGTTGGTGGCGATGGCACCAGCGCCCCGCAATACTCGCGAAAAAGCGGCTCTCCGAGATTCCAAAACAACCGCGTCAAAAAACTCGGGATAGGCGTCATGCTGATTGTCAGGTATCAGCACGATCTGCTTCGACAGGGGATACCGCAGGCTATCCTCCGTCGGATAGGCACGGAAAAGCGCGTCTAAATCCTCGAGCTCGGCGCTCCCATCGAGCGCTTCAGCGTACGAAGACAGCGGCAACGTCTCGAACACCACGTTGCTAAATGACCCCTCAAAGATGCTGCGATTGAAGGGGGTACAAAAGACAAAAAAACGGTGGTCGGGATGAGAGACGAACATTTGTTCGCATACCCCCTTGACGTGCTGTGAGATTCCGCCAGTCGCGCCAATGGCCAACTGACGGATGTCAATTCCAATCTTCATTATGTTGCCTCATGCTACCCACGGATTACGTTTCTTGCTCTTGCCAACATTCTCGCCACTAACCTCTTAAACCTACTGGGGGCGATACCCGCCGAATCATCGGACTGGCTTAAAGGGAAACCATCAGGTCCCGCACCGAACAAACTCATAAGCGATGCGGTTTGACTCCAGAATCGGGATATATCAGTCAGGTAAGCCGTTGGGTATACGTCCTGGTTCTGTTTCGCGTAGCGATGGAGCGTGTCAAGCAGATAGCAGATTACGCCAGGAGTTATTTCTTTCCCACCGTGTTTCAGCGCGATTCGTCTGAGTTCCTCTACACGTTCGAACGAACCGGAGGCCGTTTTTGTTTCGGCATACTCACGGCTTGCCGACAAGACGCCATCAACCTTGACCGGGTCACCGAGTGCAGATAGCCGCAACCACAGATCAGTATCCATTCCGTAGTGGAGAGCCTCATCAAGGTAACCAACCTGCTCCAAAGCATTTCTCGACATAAAGGTCGACGGCTGCAGGATGTAATTGAGGCCCATGATTAGGGCCGTACGGTTGAACCCGGAAAAAGTATCAGGAAAGAATTTCGATATTGGGCTCCGGTCCACCGAAACTCGGAGGCCATCGCCAAAATAAAAGGGCCTGCCCGGATTCTTCTGATACTGTTCCGCCACAGCTTGGAATGTGCCCGGCAGATAATAATCATCGGCGTTCAGCCAGGCGACTAGATCGCCGGTTGCGCGACGAAATCCCTTGTTTATGCCATCGCTCTGACCGCTGTCCGGCTCGCTGACCCAAAAATCAATATGGTCTGCATAGTGTTTTATGACACTAACAGAATCATCGTCTGAACCGCCGTCAATGACTATGTATTCAAGGTTGCCATAGCCCTGGGAAATCACCGAGTCGATTGCTTGCGGTAGAAACATGCCCTGGTTGAAAGAGGGTGTCACTACAGAAATCTTCGGCATTGAAATGAAGGCAGCCATTAACGGGTGCCCTTCTTCGTTTGCGCGGCCTGCAATTCATGCACCATATCGGTCAGCGTGTGAATCTGCTCCAATCGGGCAGCACGATCCGCCTCTATCACCTCCACGTGCTCGGCCATCGTTTGTGCAGCCTGCTGCAATTCGTGCACCATATCGGACACGGTCTTGATACGCTGATCCATGTCCAGTAATGCCTGAACGAAGCGGCCCTGCGGCGTTGAAAATGCACTTTCTGTTTTTTCAGCTGGCAAAGGAACAATTGGCGATCTGCTGACTAAGAAAAACATGTCATAGTGGCCAAAAATCGCGGGCTCGAACTGGATATGTTCAGCACCTAGCTGCTCGAACAGGCCGGCAACCGAACGTTCGCTGAAGAGGTACAGGTGCTCATCAGGAATCATCATCTTAAGGAAAGGAGCGTTTGTATCCACCAACGCAGCGTAGTCCATCTCCTCCTTGAACTGCGGTGTCTGGATCAGCAAGATGCCGTCCGGCTTCAGCAACTGCAGGCAATGAGCCATCGTCGCGACGGGGTCTGGCAGATGTTCGAGCACGTCCATCAAAGCGATGACATCGAGACTGCCAGAGGTGAGTGCAAGAGCCTCGACCGGACCGACGGAAATCGGCACGCCAAACGTCTTCTGGCCGAATTCGACGACCCAGGGGCTCATTTCCACCCCAACGGCATCATATCCAGCCTGCCGCAACAGGGCGACAAAGCTGCCGTGTGAGCAGCCCAGTTCCAGGACCTTGGCTGGAGGCAGGCGATACTTGAGCAGCGTTTTCAGCCAGTGCAGGTTGCGCTCGGTGAGGTCGTTGCGGGCACGGGCATGGATGTCTGGCAAACCCAGATCATTATTCTGATGCTCCAACCAATATTGCTTCCCGTAGAAATCCGTTTCGTCATTGCCCACCTGAAGCTGCTCGACTGAAAGGCCACTCTGGGAAACCAGGGTGCCGCACGCCGTGCAAATTCGATAGTCAGGATTAAACGAAATCAAGCTCATATTGCCACACCAACATGCTCTAGCGTTCTGTGCGTGTGTCATGCACCACCTCCGTTAGGATCTTTCCGGGCAAATCGGCCACGCCATGATGCGTCAGGACCGCAACTCCATTTTTCATTGCGAAACCGACCGACAGGTGCCCTGCATTGGTGACCACACACACCGTCGAATAGCAGGACGCCCATTCTTCGTGGGACGTGAATTCCCTTCTGTCCCATTCCGACCGGGTAACCGAGGCCAAACCCAGTTCGAATGTATATTCGCCTGGCGCCAACTGCAGTGCGATTTCCTGCCGGCAAACCACACGATCGCCCGCACCCGTTGCCACGGGCACGTCGCTGTCGTATTGCCAAGCATTCTTGCCGTGAACAATGACACCCCGTTCATTTGCGATGACAACACCGCATATCGGTACGCCAATGTCTCCAGCGAGCTCGAACTCGAAATAAAAGACTGCCAGATCGCCCTGGCGAAAGGCATTGCATGGTTGCCCGGCCGCGTTACAAAGGGCCACTCCGACACAACGGGCCTGACCATTGCTGACCTGCGACTTGTCTGCCAAGTCAATAAAGGCTCCTGCTGGGGGGCGATCAATGCCAGAGACGCCATGATGCGACGCATCCGGCATTGCCAACTCGCTTGCAGGTTTGCTGGTCACCTTCGCTTGAGGTTGATGCAGCAAGTAATAGTGCTTCGCAGCGTCGGAAGACGGCCCGATAAATTTCTGCGACCCGTGATCCAGCAGAATGGCTCGCTTGCAGAACTGCTCGATTTCCGCCATGGCATGCGAAACCAGGAGGATTGCCGCCCCAGAATTCCGCAATTGCTCCAGCCTCGCGTAGCACTTTTGCCGGAAGAACACATCGCCCACCGCCAAGGCTTCGTCGATGATGACAATGGAGGCATCGATATGCGCCTGCACCGCAAAGGCGAGACGCACGAACATTCCGCTGGAGTAAGTCTTTACGGGCTGGTCGATGAATTCGCCAATGTCGGCGAACTCGACGATCTGGTCGTAGCGCGCTTCAATTTCTTTTTGGCTGAGCCCAAGAATGCGTCCGTTCAGGAAGACGTTCTCACGACCGTTGAATTCAGGATTGAAGCCGCTGCCCAGTTCCAGCAACGCCGCAATACGGCCGTTGACGTTCGCTTCGCCACGCGTCGGCGCTAGGGTACCGGCGAGGATTTGCAGTAACGTGCTCTTGCCGCCTCCGTTGCGGCCAATGATGCCGAAGGTTTCGCCGCGCCTCACCTGAAACGAAACATCCTGCAATGCCCAGAATTCGCGGAAATAACTGGGCGGGGAATGCTGCTTCGATATGCCGAGCGCCGCGCCCGCGCGGTTGGCTGCCTGGTGCAAATGCGGCAGAACAAGCTGTTTCAGCCTGTCTCGCGGTGTGTTGTAGATTTCGTAACGCTTGCTGAGATTGCGAACGTCGATGACGATTTCTTCAGAGGACATCGGCGAAT
>CAZLOC010000030.1:0-4026 GCA_964560935.1 uncultured Anaerolineaceae bacterium
CCCGGAGGGGCGCCACCGGGGACAAACCCGCCGCCCGGTCCCTGGCCTTGCCCGCCGCCAAAGCCTGCACCGGCTTGAGGCGTGCCTGAAGCGTTGGCCTGCGGCGCATTGACCAATCCCAGCTCCTGCATGGTGGCAAAGATACTTTCGCCAGTGAGGTTCATGTCGTCGATGGCTGCGAGTTGTTCCGGGGTCATCGTTTCCTGGATCTGCTCTGTGATGGCGGTGACCTCTTCAGGCGCAGCGCTGTCACTGCTGTCGAGGTTGTTGAGTACCTGCCATAACGGAAGCAGGTCGACGGCCTGGTCTGAAGCGATGGCGAACTCGGTCCCTTCGAGTTTCAATGTACCGATGGCGAGTTTTGTCGATAAGGGAAGCTCGCGGGCATTTGAGTCCATTTGCATGTCTGTACTGGTGTCTGGAGCAGGTACGGCATTTCCACTACAAGCTGCCAATAGAAAGGTTAAAATCATGGGAAGGAAGATTGTTTTTTTCATGGTGTATCCTCTTATTCGTATCGTAGAGCTTCAATCGGGTCTAGCTGTGCGGCTTTGTTGGCCGGGTAATATCCAAAGAAGGCGCCGACGGTAGCGGCTGATCCAAAGGCCAAAAAGATGGAACTGGGAACTACTACTGTACGCATGTCGCTGACCGCGCCAAAGATGTAAGCGCCGCCAATGCCCACTAGCATGCCAATCAAACCGCCGAAGATGCTCAAGAGCAAGGCTTCAGTCAGGAACTGCATACGGATGTCATCGGGCGTGGCGCCCACCGATTGGCGGATACCGATTTCGCGCGTGCGTTCGGTCACGCTGACCAGCATGATGTTCATGATGCCGATCCCGCCCACGATCAGCGAGACGCCTGCCACCCAGGCCAGCAGCGAGCGGAAGGCCGCCGTGGTCGATTCCTGGGTGCTGATGATGTCTTGCTGTGTGGTGATGGTGAAGTCGGCAGTGTCGAGCGTCACGTCGTGCCGCTTGACGAGCAGGAGCGAGATTTGCGTGATGATGCTATCCAGGTCAACTTCGGGATCCACTTTCACGTAGATCATGCGGACGCTGTCGCCCATGAAACGGGCAAACGGGTTGAAGGTGAACTTTTGGAAGACGACGCTGATGGGCATGTAGATACGCGAGTCGAAGTCTGTGTTACCAACCATGCCGCGCTCTGCAAATACACCAATCACAGCCAGTTTGGTGGTGCCCACGGTGATGTACTGGCCGATAGGGTCGCTTTCCCCAAACAGTTCTTCCGCCACACTCGAACCCAGCACAACCATCTTGCTCTTGCGTTCGTTTTCCTGGTCAGTAAAGTAACGGCCATCTGCAATTTCCATATCGCGCACGGAGGGGAAGCCGGTGGTGGTGCCCAGGATTTCTATACTTTCAAGGGTTACATCGCCGGCTTTGACAGTCTCACTCGAATACTGTTCTACAACCACTGAGACCACGCCGTTGATGCCTTGCTCGATAGCGGAAGCGTCGTCATATGTCAGGCCGCCTGCGGGCATTTGTCCCGGTCCGCCGCGGGTGAAGGATCCCTGCACGAAGACCAGGTTCGAGCCCAGGCTGGTGATCTGTTCGGTGATGGTGGCTTCCGTCCCGGCGCTGATGGCGATCATGATGATGACCGCCGCCACACCGATGATGATCCCCAGCATGGTCAGGATAGAACGCACGGCATTTTTGGTGATGGCATCCCAAGCGATGCGGATGACTTCTCTGGGTTTCATGATTGCACATCCTGAGTGTGGAGTGGGATGCCAAAGTGCCCCGCAGGGGTATCCCGCTCCACAGAATGAGAACTTTTCCCATTTGTCACAACCTGTTCCACCAATCCGTCCCGCAGGTGGATGGTGCGCTGGGTGTGGGCGGCGATGGCCGGATCGTGGGTGACCATGACGATGGTCGCGCCGTCCTCGTGCAATTTGTGTAACAACGCCATGATTTCCTGCCCCGAATGCGTGTCCAGGTTGCCGGTCGGCTCATCGGCGATGATCAGCACCGGGTCGTTGACCAGCGCGCGCGCAATCGCCACACGCTGTTGCTGCCCGCCGGAGAGCTCCTGCGGTTGGTGGTGCAGGCGGTCGCCCAGCCCAACCAGTTCGAGCATAGCCTGGGCTTTTTCGTCCATTCCCGCCTGTGTTTTGTTGTTATCGTGGTTGTAGAGCAGCGGCAAGGTCACATTGCGTAAAGCGGAAGTCCTAGGAAGCAGGTTATAGGCCTGGAAAATGAATCCCAGCTTGCGGTTGCGGATGGAGGCGAGCTGTCTTTTGTCCATACCGCTGACATCCTCCTGGTCGAGAATATACTGCCCGTCGGTAGGCCGGGATAGGCATCCTAAAATATGCATCAGCGTGCTTTTCCCGGAGCCAGAAGGTCCCATGATGGCGACGAACTCGCCGGCGTGGATTTGAATACTGACGCCAGCCAGCGCCGCTACGCTGATATCACCCATACCGTAGATCTTGGTGATATCGACCGTTTCGATGATCGTCCGCTTTTCCATTATTGCGTTTCCACCAGCCCGGTCGAGACCACTTCGCCCTCTTCCAGGCCGGATTTGATTTCTGCGTAGAGCAAATCTTGGATGCCTACTTCAACCACGCGCAACCTTGGCTTGCCATTTTCGACGACGAAGACGGCATAACTCCCAGGGGAAGTCTCACGCAGGGCATCCACGGGCACGAGCACCGCGTTCTCGGCGCGCCCGCCGATGATGTCCGCAGCCGCAGCGCTGCCAATCGGCAGGTTCAGCCCGGTTTGGGTATCGTCTAACAAGACCAATCCCCGCACAACCGATGTATTGTTCGATGTGTACAGGCCGGGGTCAACCTGGGTCACTTTTCCTGTGAAAACCTGATCCGGCAGGGCATCGAATGTGACTTCCGCATCATAACCAACAGTGATGTTGCCCCAGTCAGTCTCGTCGAGAAAAACTTCGAGATATGGCTGGCTCAAATCTGCAATAGTGACGACCGCGCTCGTGCCTACCGTGTCACCAACCACAAAATCAAGCGCCATGATCGTGCCTGAGATGGGGGCGAGCAGGCGGGTTCCATTCAGGCTGTCTTCCGCACTTTGCAGGTTCAATTGCGCATTTTCCAGTTCGGTCAGGTTGCTGCCGGTTGCGTCTTCCGGGATCTCCTCGCCCTTCAAGGCCGCCAGATAGTATTGCGCTTCGACCACCGTTGCCTTGGCTAAATCATACTCTGCGCGTGCTTGGGCAATGGACGCTTCAGAAGGTTCGGAGACGTACTTCGTCCCGGTTGCTCTGTCTTTGATTGTGAAATTGTCAGGGACATATTGTTCTTCGTAGTATGTTTTACTGCCCTGCAACTTGTCCTGGAAAAGGTCCAATTTTGACTCAAAGTCCTTGACCTTTTGGTCTGCTTCCGCTGAAGGGGATATTTCCGCTTCCTGTTTGGCATCCGCAAGCTCAGCCTCTACTTTCGCGATTTCTTCCTCCCAGTACAGGACTGTAGGGCTAATAATGTAAGCTAGATGGCTATAAGTGCTGTCCACTGCAAGCATGGCTTCCGCAATGGCCTGCTCGGCGGTTGCAATGGCATAAGGCGAGGTCAGCTCGGCCAGGTCCCGTTTGGCCTGCGTATATTGAAGTTCCTGCGTTGTGTTGTCCAACTCGGCCAGCAACTGGCCAGCCTCGACCACGTCCCCCACCTTGACATATAAATCTTTGACCTGTCCGCTGGTGCCAAAGCCGAACGAGGCTTCTGAGGCGGCGGTCAGGGTGCCGGACCCGCTGGCGTAGATCACGAGCTCGCCGCGCCGCACGGTGGCGGTTTGCAAGCCGGGTTCGTCCGTTTGCTGGGTGGGCGTGTATACCATCCGGTAGTAGGCAAATCCCCCGGCGCTGACCAGGATCACGACTGCAAGGATGATCCACAGTATGCGTTTAGGGAATTTGGACAGGAAAGTGGGCATTTTGATTTTGGGCATCGAGGCTTCCTTTTGCAAAAGGGATTAGTTTGGCAGCATGGCAAGTATAGTAACCAAATGTAAA
>CAZLOC010000030.1:4126-19054 GCA_964560935.1 uncultured Anaerolineaceae bacterium
GCCGCGTTGTAGCAGCCATTGGCAGTCGAATAATAATAGCCGGTATTTTGAGTGGTTGGCGTTCTCGGTATGGTTGTCGGGCTTGCCCAGATTGTGGAAGTGGCTGTCGGCAATGGCGTTGGTGTTGACGTGGCGGAACCGGACTGCGCTGTGAGCGTCATCGCGGCTGCGGTGTAGACCTCCGAAATAGACATATCTTCGGTCGGGGTAATATCCACGTTGCCCCCACAAGCAGAGGACGAGAATACCAGCAGAATCAGGGAGATGAGTATTGGATGGATTTTCATCGGTATTCTCACGCAATACTCAGGAACCTGCCTTTTGCTCTAGGACCCGGATCAGCGCTTCCACCAGGGCAGCCGGGACGCCTGTGGTTCCTCCTACACCCGGGTCTGCTTCCGCTACCTGGTTTTGTTCCGTACCCGGAATTGGCCCCTCGCCACCCATACCCGGCATGTCGCCTTCCATGGGAGCGCCACCGCCTGCTGGAGCGCCGCCGCCAGGCATACCGCCCTCGTCGGGCATAGCAAATCCACCGCCGCTTTGCGTGGAACTGCTGCTACTGCTGTTCTGCCGAGCTTGTCCCAGGCCACCCCCCTGCTCCTGCATGACAGCAAAGATCTCCTGTTGGGTCAGGTTCATCGCGGCAATGGACTCCATTTGTTCGACGGTCATCGTTTCCTGGATTTGCTCGACCAGGCCATCGATTTCTGCCTGTGCAGAGGCACTGCTGGTGGTCAATGATTGGTAGACCTGCCACATGGGCAGCAATTCTTTGGCCTGTTCCCCCGTCACAGCCTGTTGTGTGCCTTCGAGTTGCAGCGTGCCAATGACAAGCATCGTTGCGACCGGCAGGTCATTGTTTGCCTGCGTGGGCTCGACTTGCGTACTGCCGCAGGCGGTCACTATCAGTGTGCAGAACAGCAAAATAGGGAGAAAGATTTTCTTCATGGTTACCTTTCAGGTCAGGTTGAAAAATTGTTTGAATTCCATACGTGGTCTAAACGTGGCGTTTATGGGCGGGTGGGGGGAACACTGCCAGGGCCGCCTCCGCCAGGACCGCCACCACCCCCGCCAGGGAAGCCACCCTGCATATCTCCAGTCACCATGCTGGAAATCGAGAAACTTGATACTTCCACGCCGGGCGTATATACACCACCTGCATACAGGCCGTCCGTAACCGCGCCGGTTGAACCGCCGCCCGTATAGACCACGTAGGTTTCACCATTTTGCAGCGCGAACGAGGACAACAACACAGACTGGTATTCCTTGGACGGCATGAAGGTCAGGATTTCCTGTCCGCTTTGGGTTTGGATGTGAACCAGCGCCCCGGCGGCCTGCACCGTGTCAAAGTTGTACAGGACAGAATACTGGGTGGATGTATCGCTGGGAGCCTGCGCCATGCCGGCACTGCCCACTGCCAGCAAGTAACCGCCGGTAATGTTGAACGAACCCGAATAATCCAGTGGTCCATTCATACTGTCAACCGGGCCGTTGACGATGACCGTTCCTCCGCTCATGTCAATTGGACCGTTGATGTCGAGACCGTCACCAATGGCATTCACATACAGGTAACCGCCGTTGATATTCAGCCGGTAATCACCGGATGCAGCGAACATATTTTGCCCGGGACGTCCGCCTATGGACGAGCCGTCGTTGCCGCCCGCCGCATTGAGACCGTCATCGTTGGCTGTGACATGGATGATGCCATCGTTGATGGTCAGCACCGCGCTTTCGATGCCTTCGTAGGATTGTGTGATGGTGATGTCGCCGCCATTGATGGTCAGGCTCGCGTCAGCGTGCATGCCATCGTCGCCGGATGTCAGCAGGATATTCCCGTTGTTGATCGTAAGGCTGTTATTGGCATGGATGGAATCGTCGGCAGAGTTGATGTCGAACGTGCCAGCCATGACGGTAATGTCCACACTCGCTTTCAGACCTTTGGCGCTCTCCGCCGGCTTGTTGGGGTTGCCTCCCATGCCACGCGGGCCCCACATGCCGCCGCCGGATGTGATAGTGAGATGACCTCCACTGACGACCAGGCCGGTCTCGGCTTGAATCCCGTCCAGGCCGGATGTAATATTAAGCGTGCCGCCATCGATCAGGATATAGCCCTTCCCGGCCTCATCGGCGTTGGTGGACTGAATGCCGTCTGCGCCGGAGTTGATCGTGATGTCCCCTTCCTTGATGGAAACAGAATCCTTGCCTTTGATGCCGTCGTTCACGGCGTTGACCGTGATCGTGCCGCTGACGATTTTCAAGGCATCTTTGCTGGCGATGCCGTTGTTGTAGTTTGCGTTGACGGTCAGCGCGCCGCCCCCGTTGATGGTCAGGTCATCGTGGCTGAAGATGGCGGCATCGGGTTCGTCGTTTTCGTCGGGGTAGTAGTAAGTTACTCCATCGGTGACGGAATTCTGCGTGCCATCTGCCAAGGTGATGACGACTTTTTCCGCATTGGCAACATAAATGGGCGCGCTGGTTGAATATGTGATGTTCACATCATTGAATACGAGTATGACAGTTTCCGCGTCCTGTGTATCGACGACGATCTGTCCGTCATTCAGGACGCCCTGAATATTGTAGACTCCAGCCGTTGTGACGGTGGCAATTGTCCCGCTCACACTGACGCCGCTGCCCTCGACCGCGATCATATCACCCTCCAGCCTGATGACCGTTGCATCAGCATCGTTCACGCTGACGGTCAGGTCGTCAGCTTCATAGTCGGAAGTGATCAGGGCGGAGGGAAGGGCCTGGGTCTGTTGGGCAGGCTCGGAGGAGTCAGATGCGGTTGTGACTGTCTGAGAGGTGGGGTCTGTGCTTGTGGTACCGGAACAGGCGGTCAGGGTCACGACCAGGATGGTCAATAAGAGGAAAGTCAGAAGTTTTTTCATTTCTTTCTCCGGCTAGAGGGTGTAAGCGATAATGGGGTAGCTGCCCATGGCAAAGGTCAGGATAGACAGGATGCTGACCAGCAATATGACGAGGGGCAGGTTTCGTTTGAGTTTGAGATTCATGGTGTCCTTTCCAGTTCAGAACTTTCTAATAGTGAAATCGTAGTGACGGGCTTTAGCTGGGAGGGCATAGGCTAATTTCTGGTGGGTGGGAAGCCAGAAACCGTCACTACGAACACCCACAAAGGGAATTACAGGCCTGTGCCGCTGTATCCGGCGATCAGCGTGACTTTGTTGTCACCGTTCAGCTTTTTGATCTCGGCCAGGAAGTCTTGCATCTGAGCCGACTTTTTCAGGCCGATGCTGTAGATCAACTCGGTCATCGTGCCGCTCTGGACGGAGTCCACGCTAATGAGTTCGGAAGTGCTGGTGTATTTGACAAAGACCCGGTCGAAGAGTGAGTCGAAGGCTGTACCGTTAGGGACATGCACGCGCAGTATCTGTGCCGCCATTTCACGCGCGAACCAGTTGAGACGGGTCATCAACACGACCACCAGGCTGATGACGACCGCGGCGATGATTCCGAGCAGGTAGAAACGGGTGCCGATCGCCATGCCAATGGCCATGGTGAAGAAGATGAAACCCACGTCGCGCGTCTCTTTGACGGCGTTGCGAAAGCGGATGATGGACAGCGCACCGACCAGCGAGAAGGCGCGGGCGATGTTCGAACCGACGATCAGCATCACCAGCGCAACGATCATGCCGTTCATCACCAGCGTGAAGGCAAAACTCTGGGTGTAAGATGTGCCGCGGTGGGTTAGATGGTAGATCCAGCTGATGAAGGCGCTCAATGCAAAGCTGAGCACCAGGACTAGTACCACGTCTGTGACGGTGAATTCACTGGTCAGGTCTTGAAGGTTGAAAATATCCATGAGAAGTCTCCGAAATTTTGTTTTACAGGTCAATGCTTCAACGCGAATGTCGCGAATAGGCGAATGACACGAATTTTTTTGTTTTATTGCCTTCTGATGCCCATCTTCTGTTCTAGCACCCTGAAAGCAGACAAACAAGAAGAAAGCACATATTCCGAACTTTCCGCGGGCAGGTTGCGCCAGTGCAGGGACGGCATCTTCTGAGCTGCCTCGATGCTGCGGCAGTATTTGCTGACGCGCACCATTTGCAGGTTGTGCGCCGCGATCAGTTCCGTGAGCCAATAGGGGATGCGCTCGTTGACCTTGATCTCCATCACTACCTGATTTGCAGGCAGCATCGGCAGACTGGATGGCTGTTCGTGTAAATGGAGTGGGCAGGCCTGGAATGACAACGAAGTATCAAACGTCACCCTTAGACTGATGTCATAATCCGTGCCGACGAAGGCCTGGCGGTCGTAGCGTACGATGCTCACTGGGCGCAGGTTGTACTGCCACAGGAACACGAAAATCTCTTCAGTGAGGGCCTTGTCTTCGGGCGCACAGTCGAGAAGCTGGCGGTCGTTGCACAGCCGCAGGGCATCGCCGTAGGTTAGGACAGCGCGCCGCTTCTGGGTGACGCGGTCGACGCGTTGCTTGATCTCAAGAAAAACAGGGCTTTCCTCCGTGAGCGGCTCGTCGGTTTCGTAGCGGCGAATACGCAGTTTGCGGCGGAACCTGATTCCATACTCTTTCTCCCAGTAGCAGTACAGGTCGGGCGAGTCGTAGTACAGGCTGGTTAGCGCGTAACGTCCATTGTTGTTACCGTGCTCATCGGGGACCAGGTAGGCGCGCAACGCGGACTTGAACTGCTCGGCCTGCTGCAAGGTGATCAGGTATTTGAGTTCGAAACGATTGAACTTGCGAATAGTATGACTGAGGCTGTTCATCGGGGTTGTGTCCTTTACACCCAGGATTTTAGAATCCAAGCCTGTGAGAAAGCCAAGAAAAAACTGTGAAAATGCTGAGAGAATATTTAGAAATCAAGCTCGGCAGGTTGCCTGGAAACAAAAAGCATAGGACGCCTTCCAGTTTGTGCAGGGAAATGGGAACAATATGAATGTCAACTATCGGTTATCAGCGCGAGAAATGTAAGAACATTCTTGAGAGTTCTTTCCCTGAGTGTGCCATCATCCAGTAAAGATTGAGCCTTGACCTTGGGAAAGCCACATAATACAATTAGCCCCAAAAATATTAGCCGGCTAACTATATTTCGAGATAATCATGCCTAGTCATCCTGAACCCCAATCCCTGGATTTTCTGCTCGCCCAGGTTTCTCGCCTGCACCACCATCGCGCCCACGAACTGTTGGACAAACTCGGCCTGTATCGCGGACAACCACCGGTGCTGTTTGCGCTGTGGGAGCAAGAAGGTTTGACACACAGCGAACTGGCTGAGCGGCTTGGGATCACCCCGGCGACGACAACCAGGATGCTCCAGCGTATGGAAAAAGCCGGTTTTGTCCAGCGCCAGCCGGATGCCAGCGACCAGCGCGTGTCGCGCGTCTACCTGACCGAAGCCGGGCGCGCCGTCCGCGCCGAGTTGGAAGCCGTCTGGCAACAGATGGAACTGGAGAGTTTTCGCGGGTTCAGCGACGAGGAACGGGTGGTGTTGCGCAGCTTCCTGTCACGCCTGCGCGAAAACCTGGCGCAAGCCATTCAGGGGAAAATGCCCTATTAGATGGGATCTTTTTTTGAGCAATTATTTAGCCGACAAAGTAAAAAGGAAACAAAGGGGCTCTCATTAATGAATGCAGGCGTAAAACTAACAAAATTCCTGAAACCCTACTGGCGCTGGGTGCTGATCGCTCCACTGTTGATGACCCTTGAAGTGGCTATGGACTTGATGCAACCGCGCATGGTCGAGCGCATTGTGGACGAGGGCATTGCCCGCCTCGACCTGAACCTGGTGCTGCAAACCGGTCTGCTGATGTTCGGGCTGGCGGTTATTGGCGCGTTGGGCGGCATGAGCAACGGTATTTTCGCCGAATTGGCTGTTCAGGCGGTTGGCGCCGATTTGCGCGAGGCGCTCTTTCGCCAGGTACAAACATTCTCGTTTGGTAACCTCGACGAGTTGGAAACTGGTCAACTCATCACCCGCCTGACCAACGATGTGACCCAGGTACAGGAAGCCCTGTTGATGATTTTACGCGTCCTGGTGCGCTCTCCGTTGCTGCTCGTGGGCAGCCTGATTATGGCGATCATCACCAGCCCGCAGTTGGCTTTTCTATTGCTGATCCTGATGCCCATCGAGCTGGCTGCCGTCGTCTGGATTGTCAAGAAAGCCACGCCGCTCTATACCATCGTCCAGGAAAAACTGGATGCGCTCAACGAAGTAATGCAAGAAAACCTGGCCGGGGTGCGCGTGGTCAAGGCCTTTGTGCGCGCCCAACATGAGGAAACACGCTTCGGGCAAGCCAACACCAACCTGACCGAGCAATCCGTTCAAGCCGCGCGGATGGTCGCCGTCATGCCTGCTTTCGTGATGCTGACCATAAACCTGGGCATCGTTGGCGTGTTGTGGTTTGGCGGAGTCCAGTTTACATTCGGAAATATGCAGTTGGGGCAAATTATTGCCTTCGTCAATTATCTGGTGATGACCCTGTTCTCGCTGATGATGGTCAGCCAGTTGGTCATCCAACTGGCGCGGGCCGAAGCCTCCGCCAAACGCATCCAGGAAGTGTTGGAGAGCCAGCCCAAGGTGCAGAATCGCCCCGCAGCGCTGAGCGACTTCCAGCCCAAAGGCCGCGTCGTATTCGAAAATGTCACCTTCAACTACGATGGGCAGGACAGCGACCCGGTGCTGAAAGGCGTCAGCTTTGTGGCCGAACCCGGCCAGACCGTCGCCCTGCTCGGCACCACCGGCGCGGGAAAATCCAGCCTGGTGCATCTCATCCCCCGTTTTTACGATGTGACCTCCGGGCGCGTGACCATCGACGGGCGGGACGTGCGCGACATCGACCAGTCTGTCCTGCGCCGCAATATTGGCGTTGCCCTGCAGGAAGCGGTGCTGTTCAGCGGCTCCATCCGCGACAACATCCGTTACGGACGCCCCGACGCCCCAGACGAGGAAGTTGTCGCCGCCGCCCAGGCCGCCCAGGCGCACGAGTTTATTCAATCCATGCCGGATGGCTACGATACCCAACTCGGACAGCGCGGCGTCAATCTTTCGGGCGGGCAAAAACAGCGCATTGCCATTGCCCGCGCCCTGCTGCTCAAACCCGTCATTCTCATCCTCGACGACAGCACCAGCGCCGTGGATGTGGAAACCGAGACCAAAATCCAGGCTGCGCTCGAAGGCATCATGCAAAACCGCACCAGCCCTTCGGCGACGCTCAGGACAAGCTTTGTGATTGCCCAGCGCATCAGCACCGTGCTAACCGCCGATAAAATCCTTGTGCTGGATGACGGCCAGATTGCGGCCGAAGGCACGCACCGCGAACTGCTCGCCAATAGCCCCATTTACCGCGAAATTTACGACTCCCAACTTGGGAACGGAGTCCACCATGACTGAACAACGCCGCGCCCCCGCTGCCACCCCGCCCTCCATCAGCTTCCGTCCCAGCGGCCCGCCGATGGCTTTTTTACAGGATTCCCAAAAATCGAAAAACCCGCGCGGAACCCTGCGTCGCCTGTGGGTTTACCTGCAATGTCAGCGCTTGATACTGATTTTCACCGCCCTGATTGTGATTGTGACCTCCATCTTGGATCTGCTCGGCCCCTACCTGATGGGCCTGGCGATTGACACCTACATCAGCAAATCTGACCTACCCGGGCTGGCGCGCCTGCTCGGCTGGATGGTGGCCGCATACATTCTGGCCTCGGCCGGAACCTGGCTGCAAACCTACCTGATGGCCGGGGTGGCCCAGCGTGCTGTGCGTGATATGCGCACCGACCTGTTTGCCCGCCTGCAAACCCTGCCCCTGCGCTTTTTCGACCAGCGCGCGCATGGCGACATCATGAGCCGCCTGACCAACGATGTCGAAAATATCAGCAATATCCTGGCCACCAACGCCAGCCAACTGATCGCCAACGTGCTGGGACTGGTCGGCGTGGTCATCATCATGTTCATCTTGAATGTGCCCCTGGCGATCGTCAGCCTGGTGGTCATGCCGCTCACTTTTTTCATCACCCGCGCCATCGCCAAACGTACTCGTGCCGGTTTTCGCCAGACCCAGCAAGCTCTCGGTGAATTGAATGGCATCATCGAGGAAAACATAACCGGCGAGCGTGTTGTCCTGGCTTTTGTGCGTGAAGCAGCCACGACCGAGCAGTTTTCAACTGTCAATCGTCGCCTGCAAAAAGTAGCCCTGCGCGCCCGCGTCTTTACCAGCTTCATGGGCCC
The DNA here is from genome assembly GCA_964560935.1 of uncultured Anaerolineaceae bacterium. Taxonomy (GTDB): domain Bacteria; phylum Chloroflexota; class Anaerolineae; order Anaerolineales; family Villigracilaceae; genus JAABUE01. The sequence goes on from CAZLOC010000030.1 coordinate 12,330, forward strand.
GCTGATGAACATGGTCAATAACCTGGGGCTGGCGGTCGTGGCCTGTACCGGCGGCTGGCTGGCAGTCCAGGCGCTGGCAACCGTCGGCGAAATCGCCTCCTTCATCAACTATGCGGGGCGTTTGGGGCGTCCGCTCAACATGATTGCCCAATTGTTTACCTCGTTTCAAGCGGCGCTGGCGGGCGCGGAACGTTTTTTCGAGCTTTTGGATGAGACCCCCGAAAACGACACCGCCTCGGCCCTGTCTATCGACCATATCAGCGGCCACATCCGCCTGAGCGAGGTCTTCTTCGGTTACGAGGCCGGGGTGCCGGTGCTGAAAAATGTCAGCCTGGAAGCCGCTCCCGGCCAGACGATTGCTCTTGTCGGTCCCACCGGGGCTGGGAAAACCACCATAGCCAACCTGCTGACGCGTTTCTACGACATCCAGGGCGGGAAAATCGAAATGGACGGGCAGGACGTAGCCAACGTCAAAAAAGAGGATCTGCGCCGCAAGATTGGTCTTGTCTTGCAGGATAATTTCCTTTTCGCCGCCACCGTCATGGAAAACATCCGCTACGGACGCCTGGACGCCAGCGACGATGAAGTCCGCGCTGCTGCCAAAATTGCCAATGCCGACGCTTTCATCCATCGCCTGCCGCATGGCTACCAGACGATGCTGAGCGAGCGCGGCAGCAACCTGAGCCAGGGACAGCGACAGTTGCTTGCCATCGCCCGCGCCATCCTGTCTGACCCGGACATCCTCATCCTCGACGAAGCCACCAGCAACGTGGACACGCGCACCGAAAAACATTTGCAGGAAGCCCTGCTGCGCTTGATGAAAGGCCGCACCAGCTTTGTTATTGCCCATCGCCTCTCCACCATCCGCGATGCCGACCAGGTACTGGTTATCAACGGCGGAGAAATCATCGAGCGCGGCACACATCACAGCCTGTTGGCGCAAAAAGGCTTTTATCACCATCTCTATATGAGCCAGTTCAAGGGTCAGGCGATTTAGCAGGCTGCGTGCTGATTGCTAACTGGTTAAATTGCGCCCCCGCTTTTGGATAGACCCAAAAGCGAGGGCCTTTAAGGAGGAGAGAAAAGATGATGTGCTATTTAGGGGTGATATCTCGAGCAGGATGAAGGTAACGCTTTCGCTCAGTTTGGAGACCCGGTCAGGGCGGGATTGGCCACCGCCAGAAAAGCAGTGAAAATCGTGATGTCGAGGATCAGGTTCGTTTTTATGGACACTGGTTTCTCCTTGTGAAACGTTAAATTTGTGGTTCAATAGATGTGATTTTATGGATGTTATTTGTGAAGAAGCCAAGAAAAAGCTGTGAAATGGTCGAGAAAGTTCCCGCCAGCCTCGTTTTCACAGCGTTTTCACAGCAAAATCGCATATAGTTGTGGTAATAATGTGAAGAGGAAGAAAGATGCCCACTGTTTTGATTGTCGATGACGACCCAAAATTATTGAAGATGCTCCAGCGCACGCTGGTTTATGAGAACTTGAACGTTCTCACGGCCAACAATGGACTGGAGGCGTTACCGCTCGTGTCTACCCATTCTCCCGACCTGATCATCCTGGATTGGATGATGCCCAAAATGGACGGGCTGACCTTCGTCCAAAAGCTGCGCGATGAGGAAAACCAGACCATGATCCTGATGCTGACCGCGCGGGATGCCATCGAGAACCGCGTGGAAGGGCTGGAAAGCGGCGCGGATGATTACCTGGTCAAGCCGTTCGCGCCTGCCGAGTTGGTGGCGCGCGTGCATGCCATGCTGCGGCGGGTTGAGGCCAAACCTGAAAACCAGAAGGTTGCTTACGCAGATGTGTCGCTCGACCCATCCACGCGTGAAGCCCGGCGCGGCGAGATAGAATTGTCTTTGACCGTGACCGAATTCAACCTGCTCCACATGCTGTTGCGCCATCCGCGGCAGGTGTTGGAGCGCAGGCAGATCCTGAACGACGTCTGGGGGTACGATTTTGGCGGCGACGACAACGTGCTGGAAATCTATATCGGTTACCTGCGCAAAAAGCTCGAAGCGGGCGGCGGACCGCGCCTGATCCACACCATGCGTGGCGTGGGTTATGTGCTGCGGGAGGAATGATGTCCATTCGCCTCCGCCTCACCCTGCTGTACAGCACGATCCTGGCGCTGACCCTGATCATTTTTGGCCTGGCGCTTTATTCGATTCAGGCACAGGACACGCTCAACGCGCTCGAACGGGACTTGGTCCTGAGCAGCGAGAAACTGGTCGAGGCTGCCCTGAGAACGGCTTCCGCTCCCCCTCCGCAAGACATAACACAACTAGAACCGCCACGGCCGAAGCCATTCGACGAGTTCTCCAGCGAACAAGCCTTCCGAGACTTGCGAGAACGAGAGATCGTACGCATCATGGATGCCGAGGGCAACCTGATCGCCAGTCCCTTTGGGCGGGCAGAAGATGCGCTCCCACTCAGCGACGAGGGTCTCATTGCCCTGCAAAATGGGCAGGACTGGTGGCAGGACGACATCATCTCAGAAGAGCACATGCTCGTCTACAGCCGTCCCATCGTGCAAAACGGCGATACGACCTTCATCGTGCAGGTGGCCCGCTCCCTGACCGAACGGGACCGTACCCTGAATTCCCTGGGGGCCACCTTAGGCGTTGCCGGGCTGGTCACCATCCTGATCGCCTTTGGCGCAGGGTGGGCACTCTCCGGGTTGACCTTGCAACCCATCCATCGTATCACGCAGACCGCACAGGCCATCGGTGACGAACGCGATTTCACACGCCGCGTGGCCTACACCGGTCCGCAAGATGAGGTGGGGCGGTTGGCGAACACCTTCAACCAGATGTTGGTTCGTTTGCAGGACGCCTATCAAAAAGTGGAACATTCTCTGGAAACGCAGCGGAACTTCGTGGCCGATGTTTCCCACGAACTGCGCACTCCCCTTACGACCCTGCGCGGGAACCTGGCCCTGCTGCGCCGAAATCCGCCCTCCCCACCCGAGGAGCAGGCCGACATCCTGGCCGACATGGTAGATGAGAGCGATCGCCTGATCCGGCTGGTCAATGATCTGCTGCTCCTGGCCCGCGCCGATGCTGGGCGGAACCTGGCCAAAGAACCGCTCGCGGTCCTGCCGGTGTTGGAAGAGACTGTCCGTCAGGCGCGCCAGTTGGACACGAACCGGCAGATAAATCTGGACGCCTCGTCAGACATATACATCCTGGGGGACCGGGACGCGTTCAAGCAAGTCATACTGATTTTGCTAGATAATGCACTGAAGCATTCCGATGACGATATCAACGTTAAGGTCGAACGCAATGGCGAGCAGGTTGAAGTCCGTGTGCAGGACCTTGGGCCTGGCATTTCCCCCGATAAACTGGAGCATGTCTTCGATCGCTTCTATCGCGGTGATGACACAAATACCATTCCGGGTTTCGGGCTGGGCTTGCCGATTGCCAAAGCCTTGACTGATGGCATAGGCGGGAAAATTGCTATCGAAAGCCAGTTGGGCAAAGGGAGCATTGTCATTCTACGTTTCACAACTGTGAAATAAATAGCTGGAGTATTTGGCTGTTTGGCGGAACAACTTGGCATTTGGTGCCATGTTGTTTCAAACGTGCCATGGGGTTGGAAATTGAGGCTGTATTTCATGGGTTTTCCATGTTGGCGTCGCTCTCCCTGTTCATGTTGCATTGTTTGAAGGTTACTTTGCCATCGTTCATGCCCCCGTTATATTAAATCCTCCCCGCTTTGAGGAGAGGCTGCCCCCCTTTTGGACAGCCCCTGTGTCTCTCGCGCAATACCCTCGCAATCGTCAAGAAACGCTTGTGTTACCCATCTCCCTATCAACTTGCAAAGAGAAAACATCTATTTATAAGATTTTGGATTTCATAGCGCAACGGCCTTGAATGTTGGTCGCAAAGCCGGGTACAGTTCACAATACAAGGGATAAATTTTATTATAGACGGACTGATTCTTCCCCGGCCCCGTCGTGCCCGTAATCTGGATGGTCGCATCACAGGCAGACTCTACGCTTCGGAACGCGCCCGAGCCTGCCGCCGCTAAAAGGGCCGCTCCGTACGCCGCCCCTTCGGTTGTGTTGACCGTCACCAGTTCTGCCTGGAGCACGTCCGCCAGAATTTGTCGCCAAAGCGGACTGCGCGCCCCGCCTCCAGTCAGGCGCACCTGGGAGATGTTCTTCAATCCTGCCCCCTTCATCAGTTCGAAACTATCACGCAAACCGAACGAGACACCTTCGAGCACGGCCCGTGTCAGGTGGGCAAAGCCATGCCGCACGGTCAGGCCGACGAAAGCGCCGCGCGCCAATGGGTCGGGATGCGGGGTGCGTTCGCCGGTCAGGTAGGGCAAGAAGAACAGGCCGTCGCTGCCGGGCGGTATATCCGCCACGGGCGCCAGCAAGGTATCGTAATCCGTGTTGGGCGCAAAGGTATCCCGATGCCAGCGCAGACTGCCTGCCGCGGAAAGCATCACGCCCATAAAGTGCCACTTGCCGGGCACAGAATGACAGAAGGCGTGCAAGCGCCCTTCCGGCTCGATGGCCGGGCCATCGGTGGTGGCAAAGACCACGCCAGAAGTGCCCAGACTGAGGGAAACTACTCCCGCACGCACTGCACCCGTCCCAACCGCGCTAGCGGCCTGGTCACCGCCGCCGCCAAATACAGGAATGCCTGCGGGCAGGCCGAGGTCGCCCGCCACTGCAGGCGACAACGTGCCAGTGGCATCCGTTCCTTCATAAGTCTTGGGCAGGTATTCAGCCGGGATGTCGAGCGCAGCCAGCACTTCGGCCGACCAATCTCGTTTTGCAAGATCGAACAGAATCGTACCTGCACCATCGGCACAGTCACTGGCGAATTCGCCGGTCAATTTGTAGCGCACATAGTCTTTCGGCAATAGGATGTGGCGCGCCCGCTTCCAGATCTCGGATTCGTGCTCCTGCACCCATAGGATCTTCGGAGCGGTAAAACCTGTCAGCGCGTCGTTGCCGGTGATCTGGATCAGTTTCTCTCGTCCGAGTTTGAGGCGGATGGCGTCACATTGCGGGCCAGTGCGCTGGTCATTCCACAAAATCGCCGGGCGTAAAACGTCCCCTTTTTCGTCCAGGAGAACCAGGCCGTGCATTTGTCCGGTCATGCCAATACCTTTGACGGCTGCCGCATCCACACCGGTTTTGGCGAGCACCTGGCGGATGCTCTCAGTAGTGGCGTGCCACCACAAGGCCGGATCCTGTTCGCTCCACAACGGCCTTGGGGTTTCATAGGGATATTCGTTCGAGGCCACGCCCAGCACCTGCCCCATTTCATCCATCAGCAGGGCTTTGGTGGCGGTCGTCGATGTGTCGATGCCGATAAAATAGGCCATTTCTCACTCCAATCCCAATTTTTCAACGATCCCCTGTGCTGCGTTTTCATCTGCTGGGAAATCGACGTCAGCGTAAAGCTCCCAGGTTTCGGTGTGCGTAGCAGACCCGCCCGGAGCCAACGTGCCAATCGGGGCCAGGGTCTCCAGCTCCAGGAATTGGTCGTTACAGTAGCATTCGCTCGAACTGCCGAAATCGTAATAGGCTGCCTGTACGTCAAAGGCTGCCCGCTTGACGAACAGCGTGCCGCCCAACCAATAGGCCAGCCAGCCGCGCAGGTTGGGAAAGCCGACTTTGAAAGCGGTTTGCATTTGGGCGCGGACTAGAATAACGCGGTTGCCCCAGGTCACATGTGGACTGGCAATATCGGTGTATGGCCAGAGTGTCAACGTTCGGTTCGGCAGGAGATTTGTCTGCTCCTGTGACTGGGGTAGGATCGCTACCCCGCCCGGCCTCACCTGGGTGATCGTCCAGGGAGCGCACTCCACCGGCCACAGGCCGCGGTTGGTCAACGTATGGCGGAGGATAACCTGCGGTTTATCATCCGCGAGCGAGATTTGGATGGACTTCTCGATCCCGGTCTCGACTTCGACCTGCTGCGTGATGGACAGGCCGTTGCGAGTCGGGACGATGTCTACAGGTTTATCATCTAGAGCGTAGGTACGGGGCATGTTTTCGGGGGCATGCCACAGGCGATGTCCCCCGTAGAAGTGGAACATCTCGCCATCGGGACGTTTGGCCGCAAAATCTGGCAGTTCGGCGAATAGGTTGTCCCCGTCCTTAAAACGCAGGGAAATAACACGCGGTCCCACTGACTGGGTGACCAGCAGGCTGAGAGAAGCGTTCTCAAGGGGAACACAATCGAGATCGAGGAATTTTGTGGTTTTCATAAGGTTTTATAAAAGGGAGAGATGCTACGGAACACCTCTCCCTTTTGCCTGCTTTAGCGTACACCGAGCAGCAGGTCGATGGTCAGTTGGTCGAGGTGCTCGTATTTTAATCCCTTTGAACTGATGGCTGAACGGTCGAAGGGCTGGGCCTTGAGCGCGGTAGCTTTTTCAGAGCTGTATTTGCCAAAATACTGGCTCATCGAGCCATCATCAGCGTTGATCTCCGCCAGCAGCGCCTGGATTTCCTTGTCGGCGTTGAACTGGGCAGCCTTTTCTTTCAGGATGAGATAGGTGCGCATGCAGCCGCGCGCAAAGTCTTTGACGCCTTCGAAATTTTCGGTGCGGTAAGCATGCGCGTCGAAGTGACGGGAACCCTCATAGCCGACATCTTCGAGGAATTTGACCAGATAGAAGGCAGCCTTGATGTCACGCGAGCCGAAGCGCAGATCCTGGTCATAGCGTCCGGGATACTGGTCATTCAG
>CAZLOC010000031.1:0-2795 GCA_964560935.1 uncultured Anaerolineaceae bacterium
CGCGTTCGTTCTTCTCCTGTTCGGTCAACAGGCCGCGGCGGAAATCTCGGTTTACAACTTCAATTTGCTCCAAGGCTTCCTGGATAATGTCGCGGCGTTCCGGCGGGATGGTGATGTCAGACACGGCCAGCGTGGTACCGGAGCGCGTGGCGAATTCGAAGCCCAAACTCTTGATCCGGTCAGCTACCTGGGTGGTGATTTCCTGTCCACAAAGTTCATACACGTCAGCGATCAGGTCCTTCACACCACCTTTATCCAATTTCTCGTTGGTGAACTGGACGTCCTCAGGCAGGATGCGATTGAAGAGCACGCGCCCCACTGTGGTATTGACGAGGCGGGTTTGCGCTTCAGGCATACGACTGCCTTCATCGTCATACCAGGTTGTGACGAGCACCTTGATCTCAGAATGGACATCCACCTGGTCGAGCTGAAAGGCAAGTTCCACCTCGTCCACATCGGCGAAAGCGCGGCCATCACCCTTATGAGCCTGCTGGTGCAACATGGTCAGGTAATACACACCCAGCACCATGTCTTTCGAGGGTGAGATGATTGGTTCACCATCGGCAGGCTTGAGCAGGTTCTTGGAGGCCAGCATCAACTCGCGAGCTTCCTGCACAGACTTCTGTGAGAGCGGTACGTGTACAGCCATCTGATCGCCATCGAAGTCGGCGTTGAAGGCGGTACAAACCAGTGGGTGTAATTGAATGGCAGAGCCCTCGATCAAGATGGGCTCAAAAGCCTGGATACCCAAACGATGCAGAGTCGGCGCACGGTTTAAGAGCACAGGTCGATCTTTGATGACTTCCTCAAGCACTTCCCAGACCTCAGGCCTGTTGCGCTCGATCAGGCGACGCGCTCCCTTGACGTTGGCCGCATAGTTGTGTAGCACAAGCCGCGCAATCACGAAGGGGCGGTAAAGCTCCAGCGCCATAGTTTTGGGAAGACCACACTGGTAGAGTTTGAGTTGTGGGCCGACTACGATCACGGAGCGGCCGGAATAATCCACGCGCTTGCCAAGCAGGTTGCGGCGGAAACGACCTTTCTTACCCTTGAGCATATCGCTCAGGGACTTGAGTTCGCGGCGGCCACGGCGGGAAAGCGCCTTTCCGCGCTGGGAATTATCGATCAGACTGTCCACCGCTTCCTGCAACATGCGTTTTTCATTGCGGATGATGACATCCGGTGCGCCCAGTTCGAGCAGGCGTTTGAGGCGGTTGTTGCGGTTGATGACGCGGCGATACAGATCGTTCAAGTCGGAGGTAGCAAAACGGCCGCCGTCCAACTGCACCATCGGGCGCAGATCGGGAGGAATAACTGGCAGAACGGTCATGATCATCCATTCGGGCCGGTTGCCGGAACGGCGGAAGGCTTCTACCACCTTCAGCCGTGTTGTCGCTTTCTTGCGCTTTTGTTTGGATTTGGTGGTACGCACTTCCTGCCACAGTTCTTCGGAAAGTTTGTCCAGGTCGAGGCGGCGCAAAATGTCGAAGAAAGCTTCGGCGCCCATGTCAGCACGAAACACCTGTCCCCAGCGTTGTTTGAGTTCACGATAGCGAATCTCGCTCAAGAAGGTAAAGGGACGCAATTCCAGCAATTCATCCCGCACACGAGAATTCTGGTTCTGTGAAACGTTGGACTGATCTTCAAGCTGCCCACGCAGAGCCTCCATCTCTTCATCCGCCTCGGCCTTGATGCGGGCTGCTTCCGTCTTCTGTTCTTCGATTTCGCGTGCTTTTTGGTCTTTGAGCTCGTTTTCGAGTTCTTCCAGCTTTTTCTGAACGACCTTTTGCACCTGGCTGATGTGCTTGGCAACAATTTCAACACCCACTTCTACGATCGTGTCACCGGTTACCTCGAAAACCATCGCTTTCTTGGCAGGTTTGCCCTTCTGATCCTGAAGTTGCTTCTCCAACTTTTGACCCTCTTTGATGATCGGGTCAAGCTGGGCAGCAATCTGCTCATCATAGGATCGTTCGAGAGCACCCTGTTTTTGCTTGAGTTCATTTAAGGCATGATCGCGTCGTGTTTTGATTTCTGCGATCTTGGCATTGATCTGCGTTGCCTGTTCTCGCTCAGATACGGAAATTTCATCTTCCAGTCGTTTGAGCGCCTTCTGACGAGCATCTTCATCCACATAGGTAACGATATACTGGGCAAAGTACAGCACACGATCCAAATTACGGCGTGAGATATCAAGCAGTAAACCCAAATACGAGGGAATGCGCCGCGTGTACCAGATGTGCGCAACCGGCGTCGCCAGAGCAATATGTCCCATACGCTCGCGGCGTACGGCAGCGCGGGTCACTTCAACGCCGCACTTATCACAGACAATGCCTTTAAAACGGGGATTCTTGTATTTGCCACAATAACACTGCCAGTCGCGGGTCGGGCCAAAAATGGCTTCACAGAACAGGCCATCTTTTTCCGGTCGCAGACGGCGGTAATTGATTGTCTCGGGCTTGAGCACCTCACCATACGACCAGGACAAGATCGTCTCGGGCGATGCCAGGCTGATGCGTAATGCGGTCAGTCCTTTGGTTTCCACAGATTCACTCCTCATCCAACCGAATCAGGATTGCTCTCGAGCGATGTCTCTGTACGGCATGTAGTTGGCGCATACAAGAGACAAACAAACGCAAGCGCTTCGAGACTCTCTGTCTCAAGCGCTCGCTGTGTTTTGCTGAGTTTTACATCCAACCAAATAATTATAGGCGAATTTAGACTTGTGTCAAGGGCATTATTCGAGGGCAAATCGCTCGAAAATCTGGCAGGAATGCTATACTTGATTCTACAGG
>CAZLOC010000031.1:2895-18135 GCA_964560935.1 uncultured Anaerolineaceae bacterium
TTCGAGGGCAAATCGCTCGAAAATCTGGCAGGAATGCTATACTTGATTCTACAGGAAAACCACTATGTTACTGGATTCTTTGAGGTCGAAGGCGGTTGAGAAAGGGCTTCTCAAACCAGAAGAAGAAATTGATGCCGAGAGGGCTTTTCTCCTGGTGCGTGACATGCCATATATCCGGGCCAGTTCTCGCGATCCCGAAACCATCATAGGGGAATGGCGTGGCACCTGTTCGGGGAAACATTACCTGCTGAAAGATCTCTTTGCCGAACTTGGTTATACCTCCCGCCTTATTGCCTGTACAACCATGGCGTACATCGACCCGAAAGATGTACGGGGCAAATTGCGAACACTACTCGAGCAGTCAAATGGCCGTTTTGTGGACGTGCACAATTACCTGATCCTTGAGACCCCCGAGGGAGAAATGATCGTGGATGCGACCTGGCCCCTCGCAACCAAAGGCATGGGGACAGTCGTGAACGAACGCTTTGTATTGGGAAAGAACCATCAAATTGCCTGTGAACCGATAAAAACATGGGTTGTCCCTGATGACCGCGACTCCCAGGAATTCAAGAATGAAATTCTTAGAGAGAGCTTTACCCCGGAAGAACTGGCGCACAGGGAGGAATTCATCCAGACCCTGGGCAAGCTGACAAACAGCAAGTGGGTCAAGTTCCTGGTGTGGTTGGAAGGGTTAGTAAAGGGTAAGAAGTCAAATGAATAGACCTTATCTGAAAATTGCTCCCGCCGCCGTCCCCGGCGGCGAGGACGCCGCCTCGAGTATATTTTTGGATCATCCTCATATAGCAGTAGTTAGGCCTTCATAAACACTATGGGAAAAGAGAAAAGCACGAGAGGAAATGCAAGTCAGTTTTTTGTAGCGAGTGAGCTTTGCCGTAGAGGATATTCGGCTGTAGTTACGCTTGGCAATACTCTGAACACCGACATACTCTGTAGCAATATTGAGGGTACAAAATTTGTACATATTCAGAGGGTTGGAACAGTCCTGACTGATTACGTTTTGACGAGAAAAAAGCGTAACCAGTCAATGACTGATTACGCTTGCAAAAGGGTGAATCGCCCATCTCTTGGTATTACGTTCGAGCAAGCAAAACTACCACCAAATATGGGATTTGAAAGGTGTTGGTTGAAAAAGAGCCAGATATGGAATGTATCTTGCGGCCTCTGGATGGATAAGGTCTTCATAGCCATATGAAACCAAACACCCCAAATAGTGATTGAAACTGCCCGGCTATTGAAACTAAAGTTTTTATGATCTCATTATGGAGCATTGCCCTGAAAGCTAAATCCCCGCAGATTAAAATCTATTGATTTGAGCTTACACTCTGGATGGCGGACCATGCAGCGGTTTGAAACAATTTCTGGTATTTGTCTGCGGTGGGCGAAAAAATGGCATAAAAAAGGGATAAAAGCAGTAAAATGACCCGAAATCTGCTTCAAAAGGACCCTGCAAAAAAACGTAACCAGTCAGCGACTGATTACGTTTTGGACCAGTCTGAATTTGACTGATTACGCACTGATTACGCTAAAACGTAATCAGACATTTGACTGCTCCAACCCTCTATTCAGGTAAAGACATTTGTGCCTGGCAATCGAACTTGTAGCGTTGGAATGAAGGCAGAAAAAAACTTTGGGGACAATTTTTTTCTGGGTGCTCTGTGGAATTCCAAAACCTGAAAGCGAGGCAAATTTTGAATACTTTATTATTCCTGCAAGTGAAATGGCCAAAAATATTTTGGAAAGACACCGTACTTGGCTTGATACGCCGGGTAAAAAAGGGCAGAAGCATAATGAGAGTTCAGTTAGAACAGTACACTTACCGCCGTTGAAATCATTTAGTGGTTGGGATATTAGTGAATATCGAGATCGGTGGGATCTAATTGAGCAGAAGTTGAAAGCCTAACAAACTGTGGATGAAATCTCCAAGTTCCCCAACGGTAAGTAACGAAAACCGTTAGCCAAAACCACACCCACAAACAGGAGAGGAAATGAGATGAACACACAAGGACTTTTTACTGCCAAGCCTTCACGCAGCGCAAAAAAGCATCCCATCAACGGTAGTTGGGCAAGTAAGTGAAAAATCAAATAAACCGAAAAGGAGAACACAATGACAAAGAAATTAGTAGGAAAAGTTGCATTGATCACAGGAGCGAGCGCAGGCATTGGCAAAGCCAGCGCAATTGCATTGGCAGGAGAAGGCGCCAATCTGGTTCTCACAGCGCGCAGGCAGGAACGCTTGGATGAACTGGTATCTCTGGTAAAAGAAGCTGGCGGAGATGCCGCAGTCGTGGTGGGAGATGCTCGCGAAGAAGAAGTTGCACAGCAAGCAGTAGCAGCCGCCAAAAACACGTTCGGCTCGCTGGACATCTTGATCAACAATGTCGGTGTTGGGAATTACAAGAACCTGGTTGAAACAAGCGCACAAGAATATGACGAAATGATGGACTCAAATATGCGTTCGACATTTCTATTTACTCGGCATGCTGTCCCGGTGATGATCGAGCAAGGGGCAGGCACAATCCTGATCATATCGTCTATGGCGGGGGTTTATGGCTTTGCCGGGGAGGCAGTGTATTGCGCTACCAAATTTGCTCAGGTCGGTTTTGCCCAGGCGCTGGACAATGAGTTGCGTCCACACGGGATAAAAGTTGGGGCAATTTGTCCGGGCGGGGTGAAAACCGAGTTTGCGCTGGGAAAAGGGCGCACCGAGCAGAGCGTAGCCGAGTCGGGCATGCTCGAACCAGAGGACGTTGCAGGAGTTGTGTTGCTGGCATGCACACAATCGCCTCAATCGCGGATCATTGAAGTGCGCATGCGCACAATGCAGGAGTCTCTGACATAGCGATGGACATGAAAAATATCCCCTTTGGTATCACCGATTGGTCACAGATCCCTCCCACAGAACACAAAGGGGAAACTGGCATAGCAACCTGGCGCACGCAGCAATTCGATACCATCCGTGTGCGCATGGTCGAGTACAGTCCCGGTTACCGGGCCGACCACTGGTGCAAGAAGGGTCACATCCTGTTATGTCTCGAGGGAGAATTACATACTGAACTTGCCGATGGCAGGCAATTCGTTCTGACCCCGGGCGTCAGCTATCAGGTGGCGGACAATGCGGAACCGCATCGCTCCTACACCCCAACCGGCGCGAAGCTCTTCATCATTGACTGATGCGATGAGATTCGCCAAGTACCATGCGCTGGGGAACGACTACCTGGTCATTTCCCAGGCTGAATTGGATAAAACCCAAATCAAACGCATCTGTCACCGCAATTACGGCGTCGGCGCGGATGGCATCCTGCTCGGCCCACTCGAGAGCAAGACCTGCGACTTCAAGTTGCGCATCTTCAACCCGGATGGGGGCGAGGCGGAGAAAAGCGGAAACGGGCTGCGCATCTTCTCCCGCTTCCTGTGGGACGAAGAGCTGGTTCTACAGCAGCCGTTCACAATCGAGACATTGGGCGGCGCGGTCACCTGTCAGGTGGGCGCGGATGGCAGGATGGTGACCGTCGATATGGGAAAGGTCAGTTTTGACGGGAGTCTGATCCCGGTCAGGGGTGGTACGCGGGAAGTCCTGCACGAACGGATGCGGATCGAGGATTGCGAATTCGAGTTCTGCGCGGCGACGGTCGGCAATCCGCATTGCATCGTGCTGTGTGACGAGCCAACGCCCGAATTGGCAAAGCGGTATGGCCCGCTGATCGAGACCGAAGCGCGCTTCCCCAATCGGACGAACGTCCAGTTCATGCAGGTGTTGGACCGGAGCAATATCCGTATCGAGATTTGGGAGCGCGGGGCGGGGTATACGCTGGCATCCGGGAGTAGTAGCACGGCCGCGGCGGCGGTGGCACACAGGCTGGGCCTGTGCGATGCGGATATAATTGTCCACATGCCCGGCGGGGAATTGAAAATCAGCATCGCGCCGGATTTCTCTGCTACGATGCAAGGGCCAGTGACTCGGATTTGCAGCGGAAGTATAGATCATGAGATGTTTGAAGAAAGGTGAGCCAAATGAAAGTTACCGTCTGCGAACTCCCCAACGAACCCGCCGCTTTGGAACATGCGTGGAATCAACTGGTTGATCATGTCCAAACGCACAACAGCGAATTTGTATTACTGCCAGAGATGCCTTTCTTCCGCTGGCTGGCGTATACCCGAGACATGGATGACGCTCAGTGGGAGCAGGCTGTACAAGCACATGAAGCCTGGATGGCGCGTCTGGAGGAGCTGGCGCCTGCCGCCGTTGCCAGCACGCGACCCATCGTTTTGGATGGCAAACGGCAAAACGCGGGGTATGTCCGGGAACCGAATCAGGATGCAAAAACCATCCACACCAAGTATTACCTGCCCGACGAGCCGGGTTTCTGGGAAGCAAGCTGGTACGCTCGTGGCGATGGGGATTTCTCGCTGGCAGACACCTCCAAAGGCAAGGTCGGCTTTTTGATCTGCACGGAAATCTGGTTCAATGCCCATGCCAGAGAGTATGGCAAGCAGGGCATGCAGCTGCTGGTCTGTCCACGCGCCACGCCCAATCCCACCGCACCCAAATGGATCGCTGGCGGACAGGCCGCCGCGGTCGTTTCCGGCGCGTTTTGCCTTTCATCCAACTTGGGAGGCACAACCCCGGAAGGCGGCGATTACGCCGGCGTTGGCTGGATCATTGAACCGAATGAGGGCAAAGTTTTAGGCCTGACCTCATCAGAGCAGCCATTCCTGACCTTGGATATCGATTTGGGAGAAGCGGACAGGGCGAAGAAGACGTATCCGCGCTATGTGCCAGATTGAACGAAACAGCCCTGCAAACTCTCGCAGGGCTGTAATAATCTCCGTTCTCTATTGCTATCCATCCAATAACACATCCGCCAACTCAGATGTAGTTTTCAAGATCAAGTCTGCTCCCCGGCGCTTAAGTTCGCCCTCCTCCCCGAAACCGCATAACACGCCCACTGTCTGCGCACCGGCAGCCTTCCCGGCGCGGATGTCCACAGTGGTATCCCCGACCATCAGGCAACCCTCAGGAGCCACGCCCATCTTTTCAGCGGCATACAGGATCGGATCGGGGTAGGGCTTGGTGTGCTCGGCGGTGATGGCTGTCACGATTTCCTCGAAGTAGCCGGTCAACTCGAACTGATCCAGAAAAGCACACGTGGACTTGTCGTCCCGGGCGCTGACCACCGCCATGGGATACACCCCATGCAGGCGCTCCAGCATCTCTTTGACGCCGGGCACCATCATGAAGTGCTTCATCGGGCGCGGACGGTGGCGGTTCAGCCATTCCCACAACCCCAATAACTCATCATCCAGACCGACGATGTCCGGCAAACCGATCAGGGCGTTGCCGGGCGATTCCACCCACATCACAAAATGGCGGGCGGCGCGGTGTGGATTGTGGAACAGGAAGCGGGGGAAAAATCGGAGGGCCTTCTGTACGTACATATCGTCTGTGTCGCTCAGGGTACCGTCCACGTCGAAACACAGGGCATGGATGCGTTGCAAATCGAGAGGCATGAGATAATTGTAAACTATTCATATGGATAAATGAAGGCGTAGCTGCTATACTTGTATAGATCACTCCGAGCGTTATTGTCTGGCTGGAATGCCCTGCCAGCGGAGAGTTTTTTGAGGCTAAGCGCTTTTTTATTTGAATTATTTGGTAAATATTGGTTGGATTAAATAGAACAAGGACGTGGTATCATTTATTTATAATCAGGAAGTGGACTAAAATATCTTTAGGTCAAACTGTCTAATGGAGATAAAGTCGCCTCAAGGGAAACCCATCACGGAAGAAGACCGTACCCGGCTCGAACTGCTTTATCATGTGAGCCGCGAGGTTGCAACCGCCTTGGATTTGCGCACCGTATTACAACGCGTGCTGTTCGAGGCTATCCAGAATGTGGGCGGGGAACGCGGAAGTATCGTCGTACTCGATGATAATGGTAAAGCCGTAGATTCAACGATTGTATTTGGTGAGCGTATCCAAGAAGATACAACTCAGCAATTACGTGACACGGTAGAGCACGGCTTAGCCGGTTGGGTGTTGAAAAACCGCAAACCAGCTTTGATCTCCGACACCAGCCTGGACGAGCGCTGGCTGCACCGTCCGGACGATGCCAAAAAGAGGACAGGCGCCAAAGCGGCTCTATGCATGCCGCTGCTGGCGCGTGACCAGTTGGTGGGAGTGCTGACATTGGTTCACTCCCAGCCGAATGCATTTGGCACAGAGCATCTGGATTTGATGCAGGCCATCGCCGATCAGGCTGGAATTGCCGTACTGAATGCTCGTCTTTACACGGAAAGCCAACAAAAGGCGCGTGTGATGAGCGCCTTGGCCGAGAGCGCGGCCGCCATCAACACCTCATTGCAGTTGGATGAAGTGCTGCAACGCATCTTGAACCAGACCATCCAGGCTCTGCAAGTGGAAACGGTTGCCCTGGCTCTGACCGAACCGGCCAGTGGCGAGTTAGTCTTCCGCGCCGCAACAGGGCACAATGCTGGTAACATCCTCAATCGGCGTGTTCCGCCAGAGCAGGGATTGGCCAATGTTGTAATCAAGAACGGGCGAGGGGTGGTCATACCTGACGTAAGCAAGGATCAACGTTTCAAAAACGTGGACAGGTTTGGAGGCATAGAGACGCGCGCCGTTGCAATGGCTCCCATCCAGGCGCCGGGTAAAGTCATCGGTGTGTTGGAGGCCATTAATCCGGTCGCAGGCGAATTTGATATCAATGCCCTGCTGGTGCTGACCGGGTTGGGCAGTCTGGCCGGGACGTCTATCCAGAACGCGCAACTATTTGAAAGAATGGATTCTTCCCATCAACATTATCGGGAATTATTCGAAGACAGCATCGACCCCATTTTGCTGACGGATTGGGACGGTAAAATTATCGAGGCAAACCGCCAGGCGTCGGAGTTTAGCGGATACAAAAATAATAATGTGCACAATGTGACTATTGATAAATTACATGATGTCAATTGGAATATGACCGGGTTGGGGTTTGATAACCTTAAATCTTATCAAACCTTTTCCTATGACTCGGTTTTGCGTAACGTCAGTGGGCGCGCCATACCCATTCAAGTAAATGTGCGACCGGTAGAATTCGAAAATGCTATCCTGTTGCAGTGGATTTTCCATGATATTAGCGAACGCAAAGCATTGGATGATTTGCGTAACGATTTGATGTCCATGGTCTATCACGACTTGCGCGCACCGCTGGCAAATGTCATTTCCAGTCTGGATCTTTTGAGCGGATTGATAAACGACGGAGATGATGAGGATGTACAATCTATTCTAAACGTTGCATTCCACTCCACCACGCGCATCGAGCGCATGATCAATACATTGTTGGACATTAACCGCCTCGAATCAGGCCAGGAAATCGTCACCCGACGTGCTGTAGATATAGCAGGGCTGGTTGCCGATGCCGTCAATGAAGTGGAACAGATCGCGGAAAGCCGCAATCAGAAGATCCGTGTCCAATTGCCAGAGGAAGAGAAACTTACTCCCGTTTGGGTTGATGGGGAAATGATCCTGCGCGTGCTTATAAATTTGCTGGAAAACGCGGCCAAGTTCTCGCCCCCGGAAGGTCAGATAACGATCAATGCTCAGGCTGAAAACGCCTGGGTTAAAGTTTTTGTGAAAGATCATGGCCCTGCCATTCCCGTCAACGAACAAGAGCGCATTTTCAATAAGTTCACGCGGCTACATGGCAAAGACAAACGCAGTGGACTGGGTATTGGTCTGGCATTCTGCCGTCTGGCCGTAGAGGGACATGGTGGGCGCATATGGGTCGAAAGTGAAAGTGATAAGGGTAATACCTTTTTCTTCACCCTGCCTGTGGCATCAGAAGAACAACAAGTAAGAACCAAAGGGGATTAGGGTAAAATTGAATCTCCACTCCTCACCGCCCAACAAGGCATTTTCTCAGCTATTCAAGTCGTAATGAGTATATTGGGAGGGGTGGGAGTATTCAGGAGCGCTTCATTTATGGATTCCATCAATAAACAAGTATATGTTGAAGACCAATATCCCGGTGTGACACTGGGTGTTATCAACCATCCCCGTGGGTTGATCCAGATTGACGCGCCACCTTCACCGGAAGATGGTCGCTCGTGGCGCGCTGCCCTGATGAGTTTTGGAAGTGGCCCGGAACGCATCCTGATCAATTTGGACGCACATCCTGACCGAACTCTGGGCGTGCGCGCCATGGATTGCAGTGTCATTGCCCATGAAAAGACTGCACAGGTTTTCCGCAACCGGCCGAGCACTTTCAAGGCTCAGAGCGATGAAACCGGCGCTGATTGGGAGAACGTTCCTGGCTTGACCGGTATCCGTTGGGTAGCGCCTGAGATCTCTTTCACGCATACCATGACCTTGCAATGGGATGATACCCCCATCCTGCTCGAAAGTCACCCCGGCCCAAGCGTGGGCGCCATCTGGGTGATTTTGCCGGAAAAGAAAGTTGTCTTCGTGGGCGACGCCGTGCTCAAAAACCAGCCGCCCTTCCTGTCCAATGCAGACTTGCCTGTCTGGCTTGAAACATTGGCACTCCTGCAAAGCAAGCCATATCATGATTACACCGTGATCAGCGGGCGCGGTGGAGTGGTCACACCTGCGCTTATCAAAAGTCAAACGGATTTCATCAAGGATGTCCACAAAAAAATGGAAAAACTCTCCCAAAAGAAACAGAAAGTGGATATTGAAGGAAGCCTTGTCCAACAACTTCTCTCCAATTTCAAAGTTCCAACTGCACGCCAGAAACAATATGCCCAGCGCCTCCGCTACGGATTGAAACACTATCTCGTCCGTCACTATCAATCTGAAAGCAGCAACGACGAATAAATCTCCTTGCATAACCCGTTCCAACCCCTGTTCGAACTGACTTGCGGCGCGAACCATCGTGGAGTCGTGGTTGGAAAATCTCAACCTGTGTTTGCCCTGCAACGCTAATCACAAAGACACGGAGACATAAAAAGTGAAAATTCGCAACTTTGTGTCTTTGCGGTAAATTATCCCCCATGACTGATCTTTCCAAAAAAGCCCTGAAAGTACACAAGAAACTTCTCGAAATTTACGGCGAACCCGTTTGGCGTAATCCTTTACCGCCGGTGGATGAGTTGGTTTCGACCATCCTTTCGCAGAACACCAATGATGTCAATCGCGACCACGCCTTTGACTCACTGTGCGCCAAATTCCCGACCTGGGAGCAGGTGCGCGACGCCGACACGGACGAGGTGATCGAGGCCGTCCGTGTGGCAGGATTAGCGAACCAGAAAGGCCCGCGCATCCAGCAGGTGCTGCGCGACATTACAGAAGAACGCGGTTCGTTGGACTTATCCTTTCTCGCGGATATGCCGTTGGAGGAAGCGCGCGACTGGTTGACCAAGTTCAAAGGCGTAGGACCGAAAACAGCCGCCATCGTGTTATGCTTCTCGCTCAATCGTCCGGCCTTTCCGGTGGATACGCACATCTACCGCGTCACCGGGCGCATCGGCCTGCGCCCCGCAAAGATGACCGTCGAGCAGGCGCACCCGCACCTGGAGAGCATTTTCCCGCCTGAGACCTATTATGCTGCGCATTTGAACATCATCCGCCTGGGACGTGAAGTCTGCGCGGCGCGCAAACCCAATTGCCCGGTTTGCCCGGTTCGTTCGTTGTGTGATTACGAACCGAAGACAAAGTAACCCGGAGTCCAACGTCTTATCATCCCCGAAGGGGGCCCGACGTTGGAAGACATCTCCAACACATGCCGAAGTCTGGAGACCTCGGACTCCAGTGATATGATCGAACATCCCCCTGTCAGCCTCGAATTAGAAAAACTCGGCATCCCGCATCGCGTCTTCCACCATGCAGGGGAAGTCACCTCGCTGGAGCAGGCTGCCCGCGAGCGTGGACAGCGACCGGAGCAGGTGGTACGCAGCATCCTGTTCCGCACTGGAGAAGACGAATACCTGATGGCTTTAGTCGCCGGGCCAGCGCAGATTTCCTGGAAGGCATTACGCACCTATCTCGACCAATCCCGGTTGACGATGGCCAACGAGGCTGAAGTGCTGGAGGTAACCGGGTATCCCATCGGCGCGGTATCGCCCTTCGGAACAATGCGTACCATGAGAGTCCTGGCCGACCCGGATGTTTTCGTCGAAGAGGAGATTTCCATCGGCTCCGGCATCCGCGGAACAACTGTTATCTTGAAAAGCGCCGACCTGCGGCGTGCATTGGGGGAGGTTGAGATTGTGGCGCTGCATGAAAATCCTGCTTGACTTTTGTGAAAAATAACACTAAAATATAAAAAGTCAAGTGAATCAATAGACATTATTAGCTATGAGACTATCTAAACGTGGTGAATACGGCCTTAGAGCCATGATCATCCTGGCACATGCCTATAAGGAATCACCTGATGCGATGGTGCCAATAAAGGAGATTTCGGAGCAGGACAAAATCCCGGGCAAGTATCTTGAGCAGATCTTGCTGGCGCTCAAAAATGCCGGGATGTTGCAAAGCCATATGGGCATCGGCGGCGGATACTACCTGGCACGCCAACCCCGGGACATCAGCCTGGGACAGATCGTTCGCGTGTTGGACGGACCACTGGCGCCCATCCGTTGCGTGAGTCAGATGGCTTACGAACCCTGCGGCTGCCCGGACGAGAGCACTTGCGGTCTGCGTATGGTGATGGGTGATGTGCGCAATGCCATCGCCGGTATTCTAGATAATACAACCTTAGAGGATGTGACCAAACGCGTGGACATGACGCGCGCACAGTTAGAAAACTAGGTGTGTAACGCATCATTAATATTGCGTTACAGGTGACGGTAAAAGGTAGAAATCGTGGCAGCAATACCCGCCGCGATATAAGTGTAGTCAAAGGTCTATAATTACAATAGACTTTATATAGGGTTGACAATTGGAGGCACTCATGCAAAAGGCAATCTGCTTGCTTGTTGTGGGGCTGGTGCTAGCCCTGCCCGTCAGTGCCTGTTCCATCGTTGCTCCTGCAAACAGAGAAGTAATCCAGGGCGAAATTACCATCGCTGGCGCGTTTGCGCTCTACCCGCTCGTCACGCGTTGGGCGGAAGAATTCCAGGAATTACACCCGGGCGTGCGCTTCGATATCGCCAGCGGTGGCGCGGGCAAAGGAATGAGCGACATTTTGGCCGGCAATGTGGATATCGGCATGGTTTCGCGTGAAATCGCTTCTGCAGAAGAAGCGCAGGGCGCCTACCCACTGGCTGTTGCCAAAGATGCAGTCTTCCCGTTGGTGAATGCAGCCAACCCTGTGTTGAACGATCTGCTTGCAGGTGGCATAACCCGGGAAACGCTGATCAAAATCTTCATCACGGGTGAAATCACGCATTGGGGAGAAGTAGTCGGCAGGCCGGATGTTATGGATGAAATCCACGCTTACACTCGTACCGATATTTGCGGTGCAGCCGCCACCTGGGGACTGTATCTTGGTGGAGTGCAAAGCGACCTGATCGGTAAGGGCAAATTCGGCGACCCCGGCATGGTGCAGGCCGTCCAGAACGACCCACTGGGTTTTGGATACAACAACTTGATCTATGCCTATGGTCTGGGCGGTGTCCCCTCTGCAGAGACGGTCATCCTGCCGCTGGACCTGAACGGAAATGGACAAGCGGACCCGGACGAAACCCTGGACACCCTCGAAAAGGCAGTCAATGCGGTCGAGACAGGACTGTATCCTGCTCCTCCATCCCGGACTCTGTACCTGGTGACGAACGGAAAACCGGATGGTGCAGTGCAGGCCTTCCTTACATGGGTCCTGACCGCTGGCCAGGATTATGTGGAGCGCTCCGGATACGTGCAGCTCTCATCAGATCAATTGGACATCTCTCTACAAAAAATTCGGTGAGCGAGAGCCACCTGATTCATACCCTATATTTCACCCAAGGAGAATTCTGAATGGAATTGACAATTTTGCTCTACGTGCTGGTTGGGTTTTTTGCCCAAGTCATTGACGGCGCATTAGGTATGGCCTATGGCGTCAGTTCGAATACCTTCTTGCTCAGTGTTGGTGTGCCGCCAGCCATTGCCAGCGCCAGTGTGCATGTGGCGGAAACATTCACGACCGCGGTATCGGGCGTTTCGCACTGGCGCCTGGGTAACGTGGACAAAGAGCTGTTCAAAAAATTGATCGTTCCCGGCGTGTTGGGAGCGATCCTCGGCGCTTATATCCTCACGCATATCGATGGCAACGTCATTAAACCATACATCTCTGCCTACTTGTTGGTTATGGGCAGCCTCATCCTTGTCAAGGCGATACGCAAAAACCACAGTGAGCAGAAAGTGAATGACCATATCAGCATTCTGGGCGTAATCGGCGGTTTCTTCGATGCCATCGGTGGCGGTGGTTGGGGTCCCATTGTGACTACTACGCTTGTGGCGCGTGGAAACAATCCGCGCTTTACCATCGGCTCGGTCAACCTGTCCGAATTCTTCGTGACCTTCGCGCAGTCGGTGGTCTTCATTTTCACCCTTTCGTCCGACTTGTTGTCCAATTGGCCGGTGATCGTCGGCCTGCTGGTCGGCGGCGTGATCGCTGCGCCGTTCGCTGCGCTGGTGACCAAAAAATTGCCCGTGCGTTTGTTGATGGGCATGGTCGGTTTGCTCATTATCGGGTTGAGCATCCGCACGATTGTGCAGGCATTGATATAAGGAATGAGAGACCCTAAAGGTTTTAGAAACCTTTAGGGTCTATTTCTACCAAATCCCCGGCAGCAGGCGGAAGCGCGTCTTTTGCGCGTACTCCTTGTAACCGGGTAATTCCTTATGCAAGGTGCGGTCTTCCAGGTCGGTTCGAACAAGAAGGACGATTGTCATGAAGGCAACTGGTATAAACATCCAGAGCGAGTCGAGGAAGATCGGAGTAAGCCAATAGGTCAGCAACGCACCCGCGTAGCCGGGATGCCGCACCCAGGCGTACGGCCCGGTCGAGACGACATGGTGACCGCGCTCCTTCTGGATGCGTACTACGCCGGAGAAAAAGCGGTTCTCCATCAGGGCCCACGAGCCGAAAGCAAAGCCAACCAGGATCAATGCCAGCGCAACGAGTTCCACCGGCAAGCTAAAATCTACACCGGGCCAGGCATAGCGCGCATCCAGGCCAGCGACCAGGGGGATCAACCCGCCACCCAGGCCAACCAGACGCGCTAGAACGTTATCCCAGGGTTTTATATCTTCATGCTGCATGAATTTGGCGCGCTCGGCCAGCAAGTCGGGGTGACGGCGGGCAGCCAGTACACGGCTGACCACAAATCCAAGGATGCCGATCAGGGCATAAACCCAGGCCTCCCACCAACCCCAATTCCAGGAGATCAGAAGAGGCAGGAACGGTGCAAGCACGATGAAAACCAGCATCTGTACGATGGTACGGATGGTTAATTGATTCTTAGGATTTTCCATGGTTCCCTCCTTAGCAATTATAATGAATTCCTACCGGAGGCACCATGAAAACCACTCGCCTGATCTTTCTCCTTACCCTTGCCATCCTCTTGCTGGCTTTTCAACCAGTTGGGGCTCAAAGCGATTCGCCGCTTGTCATCGTGCTGAACGCGGAAGGCGCTGTGGCTCCGGCCATGCAGGAATACATCCAGCGTGGGCTGGGAATAGCAGAAAGCCGTAATGCAGACCTGGTCATCCTGCAACTGGATACGCCCGGCGGCAGCATCGACACGATGAACAGCATCGTCAAGGTAATTCGTGACAGCCGCATTCCTGTGGCGGTCTATGTTTCACCGCGCGGGGCGATGGCAGCTTCTGCCGGGACAATGATCACGTTGGCGGGGCATGCCTCCGCGATGGCCCCTGAGACCATCATCGGCGCGGCCAGCCCGGTGGGCGGGCAGGGCGAAGACCTGGGCGAGACATTAAAAGCAAAAGAGATCGAGGCGCTTAAAGCCACGGCCCGCACACTGGCCGAACGACGCAGCAAAGAAGCTGTCGCGCTGGCCGAATCCGCCATCGAAGAAGCCAAAGCAGCCTCGGCCAATGAAGCATTGGAGGCTGGCCTGGTGGACTTCATTGCCACAGACCTCGACGACTTACTGGCACAACTGGACGGCTTCGAAGTGCATCTGGCCAGCGGAGCACGTACGCTGGAAACCAGCAACGCTACGACCGAGGCAGTGGAAGCCAGCTTTATCGAGCAATTGCTGGCCATGCTCACCAATCCAAATGTGGTCTTTTTGCTCATCACCATCGGCGCGCAGGCTATCTTCATCGAGCTCGGCAGCCCGGGCGGCTGGGTGGCGGGCTTCATCGGCGTGGTGTGCCTGGCGCTGGCAGGCTACGGTCTCGGCTGGCTGCCGGTCAACTGGTTCGGCATCGTCTTCCTGATCACGTCCTTCGTGTTGTTCATCCTGGATATCAAAGCGCCCACGCATGGCGCGCTGACCGCGGCGGGCATCGCCACTTTCATCGTCGGGGCGTTGGTGCTGTTCAACTCGCCCGGCACGCCGCAGTTCCAGCAGGTGTCGATCCCGCTGGTCATCATTGTGGGCATCCTCACCGGCGCGATGTTCGGCGTAATTGTCGGCTTCGGCATCCGCGCCTTGAGAGCGCCCATCCGCACAGGGCAGGAGTCGCTGATCGGAAAAACGGGAACAGCTACCTCGGCGCTGAATCCAACGGGACAGGTTCAACTCGAGTCTGAGCTGTGGACAGCGGAAGCAGTTGAGGGGTCCAGGAAGATCCGTAAGGGAGACCGGATCGAGGTCGTCGAAGTCAAGGGACTGAGACTGAAAGTCCGCAAAATACAGTAGAATTGGGACGCGGAAGAATCCGTACATTAGACAGAAATTCCGTCACGTCCGTGTCATCCGCGTCCAAAATCGCATTAAAAAGGATCCTTCAACTCCCCCTTTCGGGGATGATATCGTTCAGGACAAGCCTATGCCTGCTACCCCTACAAGAGACCGGGTCAAACCCGAAGAAATCAACTCCCAACCCCTGCGCCGACCGGAGTGGATCAGGGTGCGCGCGCCCTCGGGCGAGACGTATGAAAAGCTGCATGCCCTGATGCGCTCGAAAGAACTGCACACGGTGTGCGAGGAAGCCATGTGCCCGAACATGGGCGAGTGCTGGGGCTCCGGAACTGCCACGTTCCTGATGCTGGGCGACGTGTGCACGCGCACTTGTGTATTCTGCGACATCAAACACGGCAAGCCGGCCCTGATGGACTGGGGCGAAGCCGAGCGCGTGGCGCA
>CAZLOC010000032.1:0-18101 GCA_964560935.1 uncultured Anaerolineaceae bacterium
CCGCTCACCGAACGGGAGCACCAGATCTTGGAATTGTTAGTTGAGGGTCTCTCGAACGTCGAAATCGCTGAAAGGGTCTATCTCAGCGAGAACACAGTCAAGAAGCATGTCCATAATATTCTGGGAAAGTTTCACTCGAACAACCGGGTTGAAGCCGCCGTTCATGCCGTCAGAGAGGGATTGGTGGATTAGTGATGTAAATAGGTGAGCCGGACGGATAACCTATTCAGGTACCCAATCGGACCATTTTTTACTACCCGCTAGGAGATTGTTTTATGTACCTCGGAGGGTTGCACTTGAATTAACAAACTGTTATAGTTATAGAAATTATCGTTGAATAAACGATCACGCCACTTTACTATTAAAGGCTTGCTAGCTAAAGCGATGCGTGATTGCCAGTTTCGAACAGGAGTAATAATGCCGCCGATCCGCTTTGGTCCCACAGAGTTGGCCATAATCTTGGTAATCGTGATATTGCTATTTGGCGTGGGCCGAATTGGCCGCCTCGGAGCTGACTTTGGTCGCGCCATCAGCGAGTTCCGCAAAGCCGTCACCTACAGAGAAGATGAAAAGGAAGATGAGGCATAAGGTAAAAAGATATAGGTAGTGGGCGTTAAGGTTGTAAGTCGGGTTTCTACACCACTTATTTTGGTGAATAGGATTTACCGCTAGTTCTATTGTTGATCTTGATCTTCAAGGTTGAATGACTTGGTTTGGATGCGATAACCATGATGGGAGGGAGGGAAATATTCCTCTCCCATCATGGTTTGTATCTAAAACGGTGACATTCATCATCATATGAGCCTGTAATAAATCCTCATCCATTCGGGTGAACGAAAAATGACCCGGAATGGTGTTGTAACCCGGATATGAAGTTAGTATGATGTAATCGGATGAGATTCAGATAGCTTAAATCCATCCTTAATTAAAAGCTCCGATCCATTTTGCCTAAAGCCGCAAACCATGGCAGATGGACAACTCTCCCTGGAGAGCAGGGTTCTCCTGGAAACAGGAAAGCCTCCCGATATCCCGTCTGAAACGGGATGGACTTGAAAAGGAGATCATGTCTGTGTTGAATTTGGTCAACTCGCCAGACTCGCTCCTGGCGAGCTTTTTTTCTGAGAAAAACCCGGATTGTTTGATTCTTATCACCGGACCAAGTGGTTCAGGAAAAACCACCTTCTGCATCAGGTTGGCTTCGCTGGTGGTCGAGGCCGGACTTTCAGTCGGTGGCATTCTATGCCCGGCTGTATTTGCGAGCGGGAAAAAAGTGGGAATAGACCAACTCGACATTTCATCGGGAGAGCGGCAAAGACTGGGTGTCCGCTCAAACAATACTGGTGATAGCACCGTCGGCTGTTGGCACATGGATGAGGCTGTGATCGCTTGGGGGAACCAGATCATTTCCGGATTGAATGACGAAGATATCATCATCATAGACGAATTGGGACCGCTGGAGCTTGAAGAGGGTTCGGGTTACCAGCAAGCTTTGCATCTGCTGGACGAAGGACGGTATCGAACAGCGTTTGTAGTGGTACGTCCGGCTTTGCTACCATTAGCCCAACTCCGTTGGCCGCAGGCGCAGATCTGTTCCCTGGGAGATGTAACGCAATGATCAGGGTGCGAGATTTATCTGTGTGTTACGGAGCCACCCCGGTATTGAAAGGTATCGATCTTGATATCCGCCAGGGCGAATTCGTGCTCATTACAGGTCCCTCAGGTTGTGGAAAAAGCACCTTGGCCTATGCCTTGAGCGGGCTGATTCCCAACTCCGTTCCAGCCCGGGTCTCCGGTCAGGTGGAGATCGGCGGGCTGGATACCCAAACTCACACCCTGCGCGAGATCGTCCAGCAGGCCGGGATCGTGCTCCAGAACCCTTCGTCCCAACTTTTTCACCTGCGGGTGGAAGACGAGATCGCTTTTGGGCCGCGCAACCTGGGTCTGGATGAAGATGAAGTCAGGCGACGCACGGATTGGGCTTTGCAGGCTACCGGTCTGGAGGCGCTGCGGGAGCGCAGACCTTCCGAGCTTTCCGGGGGGCAAAAACAATGCGTGGCAATCGCGTCCATACTGGCCATGCGCCCCCAGATCTTGATCCTGGATGAGCCCACCGCTTCATTGGATGTGCCCAGCACACGCCGCGTGTTGGAAACGCTGAAAACGCTCAGGGATGAACATGGCGTCACGATCGTGATCGTCGAGCATCGCCTGGCAGACGTAGCCCGCATGTCCAGCAGGCTTGTTTTAATGAACGAAGGACAGATTGTCGTCGATGATAACCCGGCTGCAGTCCTGTCAGACCAGGCCCTGCGGGAGGAATTTGGCCTGCGGCGGCTGACGGATGAGCCCCAGGTTGCCTGGGAAGCGTTGATCGAAACGGATAACCAGCACTTGAACGGACGGGAACCGCTGTTGACTCTCGACCACGTTTCTGCCGGATACAACCGCAGCAAAGTCATTCAGGATATTGACCTGACTCTTTACCCCGGAGATTTCGTGGCGTTGGTCGGGAGTAACGGGGCCGGCAAATCCACATTGGGGCTTGTCGCTGCCGGACTGTTGAAGCCGCTCGAAGGGCGGGTCCGTTTCAGAGATGGTGATAAGCCCCGGCCGGGTTTGGATGTAGCCATGCTGTTCCAGAATCCAACGGATCAGTTGTTCACCGATTCGGTCGACGACGAAGTGGGTTTTGGTCCCCATAATTATCAACGTTTTGACCTTGAGCAGCATACACAAATCCTGCAGGAAGCAGACTTGCTGCACCTGCGAGCACGACGACCGCTGATGCTTTCAGTGGGACAGCAGCAGCGCACCGCCCTGAGCGCCTGCCTGGGACTGCGGCCTCGCTTGCTGATCCTGGATGAGCCCACGCTGGGGCAGGACTGGGGCCATTTGCAGCGCCTGATGGATTTTCTGACGTACCTCAACCGGCAGGGGACGGCCATCTTATTGATCTCCCACGATTACAAACTGGTGCATCGTTACGCCCGCCGGGTTTTCCTGATGAAGAACGGACGCATTCACCTGGCAGGTCAGTTTGACGGATCGCAAAATTCCAAGTCAAAATTACTTGTAAATATCCAAGAAGGAGTCACCTGTGAAACTCTCAACACGTGAACTGGCAACTATCGCCGTGTTCGGCACATTGTGGGGGATCTCCGAGATTACTCTGGGATCAGTGCTCAAGTCATTGAACGTGCCCTTCAGTGGGGCGGTTCTTGCTGCGATCGGCCTGATGATAGCCCTGGTTGGACGGACCTTCGTCCCGAAGAAGGGTTCCACTTTGTTCGTCGGTGTGATCGCCATGCTGCTGAAATTGTTCAGCCTGGGCGGAGTCATTATTGGTCCCATGGTCGGGATATTCAGCGAGGCGCTGGTGGCCGAGATCGTCCTCTCCCTGTCAGGAGACTCTCGCCGTTTCACGTTCCTGTTGGCCGGAGCGCTGGGCGTGGTTTGGACCCTCTTACAGCCTTTTGTGACCGGGCCGCTGCTCTTCGGGCGCAGCCTGTTCGTCGTCTGGCTGGATCTGCTGGATACTGGGAGCAGGCTGCTCGGTCTGAGCGGAAGCGCAGTGCTGTGGATCGTCGTGGCGATGCTGGCGATCTACCTGTTCATTGGCTGTGTGGCTGGCTGGTTGAGCTGGGAAGTGGCGGGCCAGGTTCAGAACCGGCTGGGCAGACCCCGGATCGAAGGCCTGAAACCATAGTCAAACATCAAAACATAGGAGAAAGAAAGAATGAAAAAGCTCTTATTCACCCTGATTTTCGCCATACTCGTTTTAGCGGCGTGCGCGCCTGCTGCGGAGCAGAGTGCAAGCGCTCCGGCGGAGGCCGTCCTGCTCGTGACCGCTGGTGAGAGACAGCAGTCTTTCAGCGCGGAAGATTTGCAGGCGCTCCCTCCTGTCGAAGCGACCTTCAATGCTGTTACCTATAAAGGCGTGACGGTTTCGGCGCTGCTGGAAGCGGTGGGTGTTGCCCCGGATGGGATCAAAGCCCTCAAGGCGGTTGCTGCCGATGGGTATAGCGTCAATTACGATCCCGCCCAGGTTTTGAAAGAGAACGTGCTGGTGGCGTATGCGCTGGCCGATGGCAGCCCGTTGGGTGCTGACGATGGCAACTTTCGCATGGTCTTGCCGGATGAAGAGGGCAAGCTGAACGTCCGTATGCTGGCGGAACTTCAGATCATCCAATGATCAACCAGAAGAGCCTACATCTGGAGCGCTCCAAAGCAAGCGCTCCAGAAAAACTGGGAACCGTCGGCTACCTGGTCATATTCGCCTGGTCGCTGGGAATGGTCATGCTGGCCCCGGCCAACCGACTGCTGTTGGTGGGCGGGCTATGCTTCCTGCTGGCCGCCGTGGTTTATCCGCGCTCCTTCCGCCGCCTGATGCGCCCGCGCTGGCTGGTGATGATCATGCTGCTGGCGGTCCCACCGGTCTTCTTCCTGGGCGACCTGGACCGCAATCTGTGGGGCCTCCCGTACTCGTCGCTGGGTCTGGTCAGCGCCTTGCAGATCACCCTGCGTGTCATCGTGGTGCTGGTGGCGGTGGACGGCTTCACCAATTCGGTGGATATTGCTTCCATCGCTGGCCTGCTGGAACGCTTTGGCCTGCGCGGGTTGGGATTTTCGATGGGCGTGGCCTTGAACCTTTTGCCCTCCTTGCAGACTGCGGCCATAAATACCTGGCACAGCCTGTGGATGCGGGGTGGACTGCGGAAACAACGTTGGCGTGGGATTCGTCTGCTGCTATTGACGATCATCACCAACGCTCTACGCCGGACCGAGGAAATTGCGCTGGCCGCCGAGGGGCGCGCCTTTAGCCCCGAGCAATGCCGGGCAATGCCGCTTCGAGCTGGAGCCTGGGATCGAATTGTCTTGGTAGTCGCCGTTTCCCTGACATTGGGGGGGGTTCTGATCTTCTAGTGCCCGAACGAGGTAATTTTGATTGATGGATTTCCCTTTGCATACTGTATTTTCATCAATCATTGTCATGCTCTCCGGGCACTAGGTTGCATATCTAACCCTAACACCTGGCTTACACGAGTAGGCAGTTGAATTCACTCAGTTCTATGTCTTAAGAGTAGATAATGTATATTCCCCTTGTGACCATTATTGGCAAATCAGGCTGCGGCAAAACTATGCTGTTGGAAAAGCTGGTCATCGAACTGAAAAGCCGAAATTACAAACTGGCAACTATCAAACATCATTCCCATCCTGGTTTTGACATTGACAAACCTGGCAAGGATAGCTGGCGCTTTGCACAGGCAGGCAGTGACCACGTAATCATCGCTTCACCGGATAAAATTGCATCTTATCGCAAGACCGAGCATGAACTCAGTCTGGATGAAATTTCCGCAGGCATCTCGGACGTGGACTTGATCCTGGTCGAGGGATATAAACAGGCCGAAAAACCATCTCTGGAAGTTGTGCGGGCTGCGAACAACCGGGAACTGATCGGCAGTCAGGAACAGCGTTTTGCTGTGGCGGCAGATTTCCCGCTTGACCTGGGCGTGCCTCACTTCGCTCTGGATGATGTGCAGGGAATTGCGGATTTGATCGAGACTCGTTTCCTAAAGCAATTATGATTTCTTATGACGAAGCCTATCGGTTTACGCTCGAACGCGTTCAAGCGCTCGAAGCAGAAGATGTGCCACTGGTCTCAGCTGTAGGTAGGAGTAGTGCCTGCGATCTGAATGGTCGGGTGGACTCACCTTCGCTGGATGTCTCGCTCAAGGACGGCTATGCAATCCATTCCGATGATATTGCCACAGCTCACGAGGGCGTTCCCGTTTCCCTGCGTTTGGTCGGAACAGTTGCAGCTGGCGGCTCGTGGCAGGGGCAAATTCTGCCAGGTGAAGCTGTTCGTATCTTAAGCGGTGCTCCTATCCCGAATGGCGCCGACGCTGTGGTTGCCGAAGAGTTTACGCAACTGTCTGGTGAAACGCTTCTTGTAACCAATGATGCCTATCCAGGCCGGAATATTCTTTTCAGAGGCAGTGATGTCCGCAGTGGAGAATTGTTAGTTGAAAAGGGCGTCCAGCTCGACCCTCCGGTTGTGGGATTGCTTGCGGCGGCTGGTTTTCAATCAATTCCGGCTGTACGATTGCCCAGGGTGGCAATCCTGGCGACCGGCGATGAAGTGGTCGCGCCGGGGAAGCCACTGTCACCCGGCAAATTGTATGCCAGCAACCTGGTCACACTGGCGGCGTGGTGCGCGCGCTATGGCTTTGCTGTTGAAACGTTTGTGGTAGGGGATGATGCCGGGTTGATCCGGGAGAAACTACTCACCTGCTTGCAGGGTTATGATGCCGTCCTGACTAGCGGCGGGGCCTGGAGCGGCGATCGTGACCTGGTGGTTCGTTTGTTGGATGAACTGGGCTGGGAGAAAGTCTATCACCGGGTGCGGATTGGGCCGGGCAAGGCGGTGGCGTTTGGCCTGTATACGGGCAAACCGGTTTTCTGCCTTCCGGGAGGCCCGCCATCCAATCACATGGCTTTTTTGCAGTTGGCGCTGCCGGGGCTGCGAAAAATGTCTGGCGCGCGGGAACCAGGCCTGCCTGTCCGGAATATGCGGCTGGCCGAATCCGTCAGCGGACAATCAGATTGGACACAGTTCGTGCATGGACGACTGAAAGAAACGCTCGAACTTCCTTTGTTTTATCCGTTGAAATTACCCAGCCGTTTGCAGATGATGGCCGCCGCAGACGCCATCATGAAGATACCTGAAGGGAAGACAGTAATTGATGAAGGGGAAGTAGGTAGAGGACAAGTATTAATTTAATAGTGCGGGGAATGATGATATCCAGACCGTGCCTCCGGCGGAGGCCTTGCACACCGTCCCAGTGTCCTTCGAGAGTACTGTCCAAAGTTGGTGATGGGGCTTAAGAGATTTCGCGAAATGCTTGCGGTGACATTCCCGTGACTTTATGGAACACACGGCTAAAGTAGGCCTGATCTTTGAATCCCACCTGGCGGGCAATTACACCAACGGTGTCGGTTGTTTGTGAAAGTAAGTTTTTGGATTGCAGCACACGATAGCGGTTGAGATAATCCCAGGGCGAAATGTTTAGCTCACGATTGAAGACGCGGCTGAGATAATCTTCGCTGACACCGACGGCATCGGCGATTTCCCAGCGCGATACTGAGCGCGTATAATTTTGATGCAAATAGGCGATGGCCTGTTTTACGAGTCCGCTTGTATGCACAGGGAGGGTGTCTGTACCGAAAATAGCGCGGTTCATTGCGCTGATCGTTT
Organism: uncultured Anaerolineaceae bacterium; assembly: GCA_964560935.1. Taxonomy (GTDB): domain Bacteria; phylum Chloroflexota; class Anaerolineae; order Anaerolineales; family Villigracilaceae; genus JAABUE01. The sequence goes on from CAZLOC010000032.1 coordinate 7,256, forward strand.
CCGCGTCTGACCATATTCCTTTGCTCTGCAATGTCACACTTGTGTGACATTCGATTCGTTTTACATCTTCCAGGGTCATCATCTTGTTGCTCAAGATGATGACTGGCACTTGCCGGAGCTTTGCATCCGCACGCATTTGATCCAGTACATCCGCGCCACTCAAGTTCGGCATGACAAGATCCAGTAAAACCAAGGCCGGAACTTCCTTTTCCATCACTGCTAATGCTGCTTCGCCATCCTCTGCCGAACGGATGGGATAACCGGGTAAACCCTCTTCCACCAATGCCTTATGAGCTTCTCGCACCTGGGGGTCGTCATCTACAATCAAGATCGGACCTGTTCCTTGTGTGGGGCTCATTGCAATGATCGCGTCGAGTAGTGTTTTCGTGTCCGATGATTTAATAACAAAACCAGTCATGCCTACTTGTCCTGAGCTGCCATCCTGAGCCTGCCTGTCCCCGTGAGGGGGCCGAAGGGCTGTCGAAGGATCGGCGAGCTGTCCGTAGAGAATGAATGGTGCTTGACTCAGATTTGAGTAATGCCGCAGGCGGCGCACGAGGGCCCAGTCACTTGGTTTTGCATTGGACAAGTCCCACGCAAGGGCAACAGGTTTTGTTTTGCTCAGTGCGGTTTCCAAATCTTCACTGTCACGTAATTGGAAGATTTCCAGGTTCTGTCGCTGGCACAGCTCAATGATTTCTTTTGTCGGTTCATCATGGGATGAAATGAGTAACAATACGGATGACAGACCATCCAGTTTCGCAGGTTTTGTCTGGTCGAGGGCGGGGAGTGGCAGGTAAATGTGGAAGGTGGAACCCCGATTGGGTTGGCTGTCCAGCCTCATCGTCCCGCCATGCAGCGCGACGAGATGACGTGTGATGGAGAGTCCCAGCCCAATCCCGCCGGCAATACGGCGATTCTCTTCAATCGTCACAAATGGTTCGAAGATACGCTCCTGTTGTTCAGGGTCAATGCCAAGACCCGTATCAGACACCCAGAAATGGATTTGCGGTGGCGCGACCTCTGTGCCCAAGGTGATTTCTCCGCTCTCTGTATATTTTCTTGCGTTGCTCAACAAATTCAAAAACACCTGACGCAATCGAACTGCATCGGCTCTGATTTGTGGCAGACGGTCTGGAATGTTAATTTTCCATTGGATATCCGGCGATGTGGATTGGTCCGCGAGACTATGGAATGCATCCAGCAACAACTGATGTGGGTCAAGCAGTTCAAGCGACAGGTCGAGTTCGTCAATTTCGGCGCGTGACAAATCCAATAGATCATTGATGACGCGCAGTTGGTGCTCGGCGTTGCTGTGAATTTGATAGATATCGCTCAACAATGAAGAAGGGAGTTCATCTCCATATTTGTTTGGGGTTCGCAACGCGTCCTGTGTATAGCCCATGATGATGTTCAACGGCGTGCGCATCTCATGGCTGACGTTCGCAAGCAAACGAGACTTGATGCGGTCTGCTTTTTCGGCGTCAAGGCGGGCTTGCTGGATTTCCTGAAACAGCATGGCCCCCTGCAATGCGCTGCTTAAGTTGTTGCGCAGGAGTTCATAGATGTTGCCATCGTGCGGACCGATTTCGAAAACAACATATCCCAATGATTTGTCTTGGAAGTAAAGCGGTTCAACTACAAGGCTATAACGATGACCTTGTGGGAGAAAATCCTGTGGAATAACGTGGTGCGTTGAAAAACGCAGGCCACCTGGTTCGATATCCGCACGTTGCTGGTCGGTATAGGCCAGCATCAAGCGCGCGTGTTTTGGAACTTCTGCGTCGGTCGTCTGCTCATATGTTACAAGGTATGCGCTCGGAATTCCAAGCGCGGGCAGGCGTTCTACCAGCACATCAGTGAGTTGATTTACGTCGAATGTCGTCAGCAACGCTCGGTTGATTTCGCGTAAATTCTCTGCCTCACGCTTTGCCTGCCATTGCGCATACGCCTGCGAACGCTGAACAGCCTCTTCGACTACAACGCGCGCTTGTGATATGAGCGTTTCCACATTCACTTGTTTTGACTTTGGAACGTATTGCAGGCCCCAATGTCTCAAGATCGATATTGCATTTTGCCAATGTACAATATCATAATCCGAATGCATGGCCTGATCGAGTACATTATTCAGCACGAACAAAAATTTTTGCGATGACTCTTCGATGTCATGAACGAACACGTCGAAAACGGATCCCAGCCACTCTTTTGCTTTTTCTGGATCAAGTTCCATCGCTGCTTCTATCTCGGACACGCAGCCTGCTCGCACATCTTCGAGATTTATCTTCCCTTTCCCTGATTTATCTTCTGATGGTAAGAAGGATGCAAGCGCAATTGCCTTTGATAGACAACCACAAGATTGCCGCACGATCAACTTCGACGGCAACGTGCTCAACGCAGGGACGGACTCGCCCGCGAGTTGTTGCAGGAGCACCTCCATCGCTTTTGAACCCTGTTCATAAAAAGGGAGGTCAACTGTAGTGAGTGGTGGGGTGGCGAGACGTTCTTCGATAGAGTTGTTGAACCCTGTCACTGCGACATCAGCAGGGACTTCGAAGCCACGCGCTTGCAGGGTCTTCATCGCCCATAAGGCCATCATGTCGCTCACCGCGATGACCACTTCGAAGTCCACCCCCGGCTTGAGACCGCGCTCGTCCAGCAGGATCCCTATCGCTTCTGCTCCCGCCTCCCAGGGCAGGGGACGGGTGACAAGCTCGGGCACGAGAGGCAGGTCAAGGGTCTGGAGAGAATCGAGATAGGCGCGGTAACGTTCCTGGGCGTAGTAATGTTCTTCAGGTCCTCGAATGAACGCAAGGCGGCGGAAACCATGTTCTTCAATTAAATGGGCGAGAAGGGCGCGCATCCCGAGGTAACTATCCACAGAGACGGTTGGCATGCCTTCCATGAATTGTGCCAGGCTGACCATCGGGAGCGATTGGTAACGTCGATGAAAGGCCCTGATCTCAGCCGGTCCTAATACGCCGCCCAAAGACGATGACCAGGTGATCAATCCGTCAAGACATTTGTGGCTCGCCAGGTCAAAGATCGCATTGCGTTGAGTTTCAAAGGAGTCCGCGGCCTGGAGACGCCCACCGGGAAAACAGATCAAGTTCACGTCATGGCGTTCGGCAGCATCCAGCAAGCTGGGCCAAATGACCAGGCTCGCGCCTGTGTGAAGGCTGGCAAGCAGAAATCCCAGGGTGGGTCGGTTAGTGGCTGGGGATTTTTGCATGGCTGTAAGTACCTCTTGTTAAAATAAGTTTACTATGGATTGCTCAATCATGGGCGTTGTCACCATAGAGGTCTTTTTTGTCCAAGTGTGCAGCGCCAAAATCCAACCCTAACCTGCTAAGATGCCAATTGTGGTGATTTGCATCATCTCTTCAGGTGAACTTGGTTTTGGCTCTGATCAACCCAAAATCCATTTCATCGGAGAAAAAAATGACACTGAAAACACTCCCCTCAAAATTAGCACTCACCGATAAGTTCAATTTCAGAAACTTGTTCCGTTCTATATGGCGGCAGCGCTGGCTCTATTTCTTAATGTTACCAACGTTGATCTACTTTTTGATTTTCAAATACGGACCGCTCTGGAATGCACAGATTGCATTCAAGGATTTTAAGCCACTGCTGGGTGTGATGGGAAGTCCGTGGGTGGGCTTCAAGCATTTCGAGACATTCATCAATTCGTTCTACTTCACCGATCTCATCAGAAACACGATCATTTTCAGCCTGGCGAAACTTGTCCTGGGCTTGCCGTTGGCAGTGATCTGTGCGATTGCTTTGCATGAGACCTGGTTTGTGCGCTTCCGCACTTTCGTGCAGACAATGATCTACCTGCCGCACTTCCTTTCATGGGTCATCATGTTTGGTGTGTTGCTGGTCATCCTCTCGCCGGGGAATGGATTGATTAATGAGATCATCAAAAGATTTGGGGGTGATCCGATTCCATTTCTTACTTCGCCGGATTCATTCCGCTGGGTAGTCATCCTTTCGGATGTCTGGAAGGAAACTGGTTGGAGCACCATCCTGTATCTAGCAGCGCTTTTAGGTATCAGCCCGGATTTGTACGAGGCCGCCGCTGTGGATGGAGCGACACCTCTCCAGCGCATCTGGTACATCTCCATCCCCGGCATCTTGCCCGTTATTGTCCTGGTCACGCTGCTTCGTATGGGGCATATTCTCGAAGCGGGTTTCAACCAGATCTTCGTGCTTTATTCTGTGCCAGTCTACAGCGTGGGAGACATCATCGATACCTGGGTCTACCGTCAGGGCGTTCTACAATTCCAGTTCAGCCTTGCAACCGCGGTAGGATTTTTCAAGGGTGTGATCGGTTTGGTGTTGATCCTTGTTGCAAACCGGGTTGCCAAACGCGTGGCGCAACAGAGTCTTTTCTAGGAGTATTGCCATGTTGCACACCAAAACCCGTGACGCTGTGATCTTTCAAATTGGACTCGCGATCTTTCTTACCCTCATCTTATTCGTCATCCTGGTTCCATTTTGGCGGGTGATCGTTACAGCTTTCATCCCACTCGATATTTATACGCGTGAAGGCGTTCCCTTCTTCCTTTCCCCAACCAGATGGACCTTCGAAGCTTTCAGGCAACTTTTAGGTCATTCCCTTTTTCCCCGAGCTGCGTTGAACAGCGTGATCATCACCCTTCTAGGCGTTAGCATCAGTTTGACCCTGACCGTTCCTCTTGCGTACGGACTTTCCACACGCAATTTGCCCGGGCGCAAACTCATCATGACGCTTGTTCTGTTCACATATTTGTTCAGCCCTGGATTGATCCCCGTTTATTTGTTGATCACGGGTATGAAACTGACGAACAATTTTCTTGCTATCATCCTGCCGCCTGCGGTCAGCGTCTATAACACGCTGGTGATGATGAGCTTCTTTGAAGGGTTACCTGAAGAACTTAAGGATGCAGCCCGTATCGACGGTGCAAATGAATTACAGGTTTTGTGGCACATCATACTTCCGTTATCAAAGCCGATCTTGCTGACCATTGGGCTCTTCTACGCCGTTTACTTCTGGAATGAATTCTTCACTCCGATCCTCTATTTGAATGACAGCAAACTCATGCCTTTACCGGTATTGCTTCGTAACATTCTCATTTCAGCGAGTTTCAATGAGTACGTGGAATATAACGCATTCAGTTCATCGTCTCTCGAGTCGTTGAAAGCAGCGGGCGTATTGATCACCATGATCCCCATGCTTTTAGTTTATCCCTGGATCCAACGCTATTTTACAAAAGGTACATTGGTAGGAGGTGTCAAGGAATAAACATACTACGATCAAGTCAGTCTAGTTCTTAATTCCGGAATAAAGGGAACAATGTTCTCTTTCAAACAAAACCCATAAAGGAGAAGAAGATGAAAAACTGGAAAATGATCTTTGTTGTATCTCTTCTGGTGTTAAGTCAGGTACTTGCGGCGTGCGCTCCCGCTGCGACACCGACAACAGAAGCCATGCCGGAGGCGACAGAAGCCCCGGCTGAACCAACAGCAGTCCCGCAACCGACGACTCCACCAGAGCCCGTTGATATTACGCTCTGGGCGCAGGCTACCGTGACCGAAGCCGGTGCGCCGCCCGACGATTGGATTGCGTATCAAGTCATCCGTGATGAACTGAACATCAACCTCACCTACGTAATCGTGCCAACCGGCGAGGACGGAGAGGCGAAGATCAATGCCGTCGCGGCCGCCAACGATTTGCCTGACCTGTTTCAAATGGTCAGTGCCAATAATGACAATCGCGGTGCACTGCTTCGGCTTGTTGACCTGGGCTTGATGGCTCCCGTCGAGGATTTGATGCCGCTCATGCCAGAGCGCGCCAAACTGCACTATAACGATCCGCTGGCGATCGATCTCGTTACCTTCAACGGTCATCAATATGGCTTGCCCGAACCGCCTCCCCTTCCGAGGCGCGAGGGTTTTGTCATCCGCAAGGATTGGCTTGACAAACTTGGGCTCGAAGCCCCCACTACGCCTGAAGAGTTGTTGGCAGTTGCACAAGCCTTTACCACACAGGATCCCGACGGCAACGGCCAGAACGATACTTATGGCATCGGCGGTTTCATCAATGGACAGGGTCTTGGCAATCGCTTTGACTTCATTATGGGCGCATACGGTGTTCCAGGTGTATGGAACTTTGCCGATCCCGCCAACTTCGGACTCAACGTCAGAAGCGATCAATATCCCGAAGCACTGGCATACTTCAAGTCCCTGGTGGATGCGAAGGTCATCGATCCCGATTGGCCCACACTGACGCGCGACGACTTCCGCGCGCGCTGGAAACAGGGTTCGTTCGGCATCATGTGGGAGGACTTCGCCGCACTGACCAACAAATCCAACTACGAACCCTTTGACACGAACTTCCCCGATGCAGAGTGGATTCCACTACCCGCCCCGAAAGGTCCCAATGGCGACGCGTACTATGGTGTCTACACGGGACGCGGTCAGATCTTTGGTATCTCACAAAAAGCTGTTGATGAAGGCAAGGGCGAAGCAATTGCCCGCATGCTCGAGTGGATGGCAACCGATGGTTATTACCTGCTTGGTTTTGGTGAGGAAGGTGTGAACTTCATCATCGATGCGAATGGCAATATTTCCACAGAAGGTCTTGATCCTGTGGAAGCATACACTGCCCCTGAGCGCCAGCCGTTCACGCAGATGCGCAATCAATTGGTCTACTACAATTCCGAACAGGAAATTATCGCCCGCTATCCCACCTATAACACGATCAATGGACGCTTGATGGAACCGATGACTTTCCTCGGGTTCTTCCAGAGCCAGCCATGGGTGGATGGACGCGGTGTCCAGGTCATCCTGCCGCCTGCCAATGCCGCTGACTTCGACCGCTTCTACAGCGAAGGCATCCTGCAGTTCGTGCTCGGGCAAAAGGAACTTAATGACGACACATGGGCTGAATATCTCGCCGGCCTCGACGCGCTGGGTGCCGCCGATTACGAAGCCGCCGCAAAACAAGCATTGACCGATGCTGGACTACTAAAGTAACCAGCGCTTGAAAAAAGGCGGGCGGCGACCAACCGCCCGCCTTACTCTGACACGTCATTGCGAGGGCAACAGCCCAAAGCAATCTCCTTATTTTCAAATAATCATTCCATGACTATTTCTGGTTCTCTCAAAATTGCCTATATCGGCGGCGGCAGCCGCGAGTGGGCGCGCAAGTTGATGATCGATCTCGCGCTTTGCCCCGACCTCACTGGCAAAATCGTGCTCTACGACATCGATATGGATTCCGCGCACCTCAACGAACAACTGGGCAACTGGATGCAAGGTCAACCTGGCGTTGTTTCGCGCTGGCTTTACACCGCTGTATCCACTTTGAGAGAAGCATTGCACGAAGCGGACTTTGTCATCATCTCCATTCAACCCGGTTCTCTGGAATTGATGCGTGATGAGATCGCACTTGCGGAAGAATACGGTCTCTTCTTTCCGGTTGGCGACACCACCGGCCCCCCCGGTCTCATTCGTGGACTTCGGTCTGCTTCCATCTACAAAGGCTTTGCCGAAGCCCTGGGGACATTCTGCCCGAACGCATGGATCATCAATTACACCAACCCGATGTCCATCTGCACGCGGACATTGACGCGCGTTGTGCCCGGCCTCAAGGTCTTTGGATGCTGCCACGAAGTTTTTTCAACACAACGTATGCTTGCCCGGGTTGCAGCGCAATACCTGGATATCGAAGCGCCACCCAGGCGTGAAATTCAAGTCAACGTGCTGGGCATCAACCACTTCACCTGGGTCGATAGAGCAGCCTATCAGGGGCACGATCTGCTGGAAATATTAAGACAACATCTCGACAAACCAGGCACGTTCCGCACCTACACACAGGAAGAAGTGGAAAGCTGGAACGATTGGTTCCACAGCGCTGAACAGGTCAAGTTCGCGTTGTTCCAGCGCTTCGGGATACTCGCCGCTGCAGGCGACCGTCATCTTGTGGAATTTTTACCGGGATTTATTCATTCCCTGGAAATCTTATTCAACTGGGGCATCATCCGCACGCCCGTTTCATATCGCATCAAGCGCTGGAGGACTGCGCCGCAAAAGACCCGCGACCTGATCAACGGCGTCACGCCGCTCGTGCTTGAATCTTCAGGCGAAGAAGGCGTTGGCATGATCAAGGCCTTACTCGGACTTGGTGACCTGGTCACGAACGTCAATCTGGAAAATGTTGGGCAGATCTCCAACATGCCGCTCCACGCGGTTGTCGAGACCAACGCGCAATTCAGCCGCGACAGTGTCCGCCCATTAACTGCGGGCGCGCTCCCCGCGGGAATCGCACCGCTCATCAATCAGCACAGTGCCAATCAGGAACTCATCATCGAAGCTGCATTGACCGAGAAATCCGATCTTGCCTTTCAGGCATTCTTCAATGACCCGACCAATCACCTGCCCATTGACACCGCCTGGGAACTCTTCAACAAAATGTTGCAAGTCAACAGAGAATATCTGCCCTCGTTGGCAGTGGCATAAGTACACAGGTGCTTAATGAAGCAAACATCTGCGCAAAAACTCAACACATGGTCTGTCCGCATGGTCGAATCCACGCTCCAACGCTACACGTTGAACGACGCCCAATGGCACTACGAACATGGATTACAGGTCATGGCGATCCAGAAAGCGGGCGAAGCGACAGGCGAAGAGCGTTATCTCAAATTCGTCGCCGACTGGATTGATCACTTCGTCCAACCCGATGGAACCATCCGCACCTATCGCGTGGAAGAATATAACCTTGACCAGATCAACGCGGGAAAATTGCTCTTTGGCGCTTTGGAACGAACGGGCGCTGAACACTATCACAAAGCGCTCGATCTGTTGCGCGAGCAGATGAGGACTCAGCCACGCAACAACAGCAATGGTTTCTGGCACAAGCAAATCTATCCCTACCAGATGTGGCTGGATGGCATTTACATGGCGGGACCGTTCCTGACCGAGTACGCACTTCGTTTCAATGAACCTGAAACATTCGATGATGTTATTCATCAAATCACATTGATTGAAAAACATATACGCGATGAGAAAACTGGCTTGCTCTATCACGCATGGGACGAGAGCAAACAACAACGTTGGTGCAACCCTGAAACGGGGTTATCAAAATATTTCTGGGGGCGCGGCATTGGCTGGTACGTGATGGCAATCGTCGATGTGTTGGATCATCTTCCGAAGAATCATGCCCGACGTCCAGAATTGATCGCTATTCTCGATAAGACCGCCGCTGCAATTGTGAAAGTCCAGGATGAAGCGACGGGCTTGTGGTATCAGATCCTTGACCTGCCTGACAGCGCAGGCAATTATCTCGAAGCATCCGCTTCCACCATGTTCGTTTACGCCTTTGCCAAGGCAGTGCGTGAAGGTTATCTCGCGCGTGATTATCTTCTCTCGGCGCGGCGCGGCTATCATGGCTTGTTGCAAAACCTGATCAAGATCGATTCGCAGGGCTTGCTCACACTCGAAAAAGTGTGCGGCGGTGCGGGGCTCGGCGGCGAGCCATATCGCGATGGCTCGTTCGAATATTATGTCACCGAAAAGATCATCCCCAACGACCCCAAAGGCGTTGGCCCATTCATCCTTGCCGCACTCGAGATGGAACGTGCGGGTGTCAACGGAGAGTTGATCGAATGAAAGTGGAACATGCTTTGACCTTCAACGTGCGCGAACGTGGCGCAATGGGCGATGGGCAGACTTTGGATTCACCCGTGATTCAATCAGCCATTGACGCATGTGCCGCGCAGGGAGGTGGAACCGTTTACCTGCCTGCGGGTCAATACCTGATGGGCAGCCTGTTCCTGCGTAATAACATTTCACTACACCTGGACTCTGGTGCCGTTATTCTCGGTAGTGAGAATCCCGACGACTATCCAATCGTTCACAGCCGCTGGGAAGGAAAGCACCAGGACACATTCGCGCCGTTGATCGCAGGGAAAAATCTGAATAACATCGCCGTGACGGGACGCGGCACGATTGACGGGCGCGGCGCGATCTGGTGGAAGGCGAAAGAAGAAGATACGCTTGCCCATCCCCGCCCGCGCCTGATCAGCTTTTCTGATTGTAGCAACGTGCTTGTCGAAGGCATTACCGCGGTCAACTCACCAAGCTGGACGATCAATCCCGTGCACTGCCAGAATGTGAACATTCGCGGAGTAACGGTTATCAATCCTGCCGATTCACCTAACACCGATGGTATCAATCCTGATTCATGTCGTCTTGTACGCATCTCTGATTGTTACGTCAGCGTCGGCGATGATTGCATCACCATCAAGTCAGGCACCGAGCACGAGCACCCCGACCGCTATGCGCCCTGCCGCGACATCACTATCACCAACTGCACGCTTGAGCGTGGTCACGGCGGTGTGGTCATTGGCAGTGAGATGAGCGGCGGCGTTAAGAACGTGGTCATCTCGAATTGTGTTTTTATCGGAACGGATCGCGGCATCCGCATCAAATCCCGTCGTGGACGTGGTGGCGCGATTGAAGATATCCGTGTTTCCAATCTCATCATGGACGGCGTACTTTGTCCCTTCACGATGAATCTCTATTACCACATTGGTGTACGCGGCAATACAGACATCTCCGATAAAAATCCTCGTTCAGTTGATGACGGCACACCGCGTTTGCGCCGCATTCACTTCAGTCACATCACCGCGCGCGAAGTCAAACACGCCGCGGGATTTCTCTATGGCTTGGCGGAGATGCCGCTCGAAGACATTTCCTTCAGCGACGTTTCCATCTCCATTTCGGACAAAGCCGATTCAGGCTACCCCGAAATGGCGGACGACATCCCAAGCATGTCTCAGGCTGGATTCTTCATCCGCAACGC
>CAZLOC010000033.1:0-17998 GCA_964560935.1 uncultured Anaerolineaceae bacterium
ATCGGCTTGACCAGGTCGACCGTGGTACGCGGCGGGGAGGTCGATTCGAGCACCACCAGGTTGCCCTTCCGCAAATATGGAACGATGGCTTCAGCAGCAGACGTCACAGCGCGCATGTCAGCCAACTTGTAAGTCTCGCCATTGTATTCGCCGGTCTTGTCCAGATAGAATGGCGTGGGTACGGCGATCAGAAAGGCATCCGCTTCTTCGGGTTTGTCTGACACGCTCAGCTTGCCGGACTTGAGGGCTGCTTCGACAACGGTGCGCAACCCCGGCTCATGGATGTGGATGCCACCGTTTTTCAGCGTATCGAGCACACGCTGATTGACGTCCACCCCGAGAACCTGGATGCCGTGTGTGGCAAAGGTGCTGGCGGTTGGCAAACCGATGTAGCCCAGGCCTAGCACACAAATCTTTTGAAAGTTCACTCAAACTCCTTATATGGGGGGTTTTTTCACAGACCCGCGCATTATACAAATCTTCACTATTTTACACTAGCATAGTTTGCCTGCCATAGTAGCTCTAAGGAAATTATAACGACGCTACGAAAACTTGAACCGATTATTGAAACCTTCAACTTCGGATTTTGGCATATACTTTTGCTTATATGATTATCTGGAAATAGTTGATTACACAATCATGTATATAATAACACTAAGGGTATGAATTTTTTGGCAAAGATATTTCTCCTTAGAAATTAGGGTAAGCTGCAATTTGAATCAGAAGGAACGTTACTGACTTAGATAACAGAGGCTTAGTGGTCTCGCATATATACAAATCCATAGACTATCAAACTACAAACTGCCCCAATCAATCTAGCCCAGACAGCCCCTATTACCCCATAAGAGGGAATTAACAACCAACAGCCCACAAATGTTGCTAATAGGGCAACTAACCTGCTTTTTGTCTCTTCTTCAGCGCGGCCTCTGCCAACATATGCGGTGGTGAGGATTGTATGAGCGCCAGCAAATGTTTCTGCAAGGGCCATTAATACGAAAATCTTCGGGAAAATCAGATAGTTGCTGCCAAAAACTGCCCCAATAAACCATGGCGCAAAGAAATAATAGATGACAACAAGGGTAATACTCGATACCAAAACCAACCCAAGGGAGCCCGCCAGGAGTGTTTTATAGCGTTCATCAGGCGCACCGGCAATCTTCGGCATCAACAAGGTTGCGAGCCCACTTGGGAAAAAGGATAAAGCAATACCCATCGTAGCGGCAAGTGAATAGATGCCAACCATTGCAGTATCAGTGAAATGCTCCAAAAAAAGGACGGCGATTGTCCCATAAAACATATAACTCGCATGCGACACCCAAATAGGCAGGGAAAATTTCAAGATGGTCTTTGTAGCGTTATGATTTACTAATACTTTTTCAAAAGCATTTGGTAGCGGCCAAAATCTTTGGAGAAGAATTACAGGGACGATGGGAGCCAACCCTCTTATTAGCATTGCCAGGAGGGTCGATTTTATATCGAGAAATTGAAGCAATAACAAAATTAGAATTACTTGCAAGATATTATTTCCAACATCAACCGTAGCCAACCTGCTTGATGCAAGAAATCCACGTGCCAATCCATAATATGCGTAATAAATACTTGTACCCAAAAATATTGCTAAAATGCCAATGTTAAATTTACCTGTATACAACAATATAGGAATAGCCAACACAAGCGAGATACAGAATACCATTCCCATTGCACCCCAAATATTAGACATGTATTCACGCAATTTTGCCTGATTCTCCCTGAGCATGCCTATATATCGGGAAAGCACATGTTGTCCAAACGGTTGAACGCCTATTGAAATAATACCTGCAACTGAGATGGCATACTGGATTAAACCAAAATCAGCAGGCTCAAAATGGCGTGCTAACAACATAGTTATTAGAAAGCCTAGCCCGCGCGCCAGAATCATGCCAAAGGTGAGTACGGACGAGTCCCTAAATAGTGACCAGTCCAAACCAGGTAATAGTTTCTTGGCATTACCAATAATGTTAGTTCTCACGGCATGACTCCAATATCTGTAAGCATCCAATCCGTGAAATTTCTTGCATATTTTGAGGCAGATAGCGGGTCAATCTTCACCTTCTAGCAGAGTCCAAATCTTTTGAAATTCACTATCCCATCTCTCTTGTTTTTCCACAGCCAATTCGATGATTTGTTGCACGAGCTCATGTTGCCGCTCCAGAACAGTTTGCACCCCCATTACAACGCTTTCCACTGAATGGTCTACAAACACAGCGCCCTTTTTAAAATATACCTTAAGCGTTGGTTGATTTGATAAAATGAGCGGTTTGCCCAAGGCCATTCCTTCCACTGCGCCTGACAAAAGGGAATTGGGAGCAGTGGTTAGAACCATCACAGCTTGAGAGGAAGCTAAACGATCCCAATAATCATCACCAATAAGATAGCCCGTAAACGTCACATTGCTTGGGGCCTTACTGAGTAGATTTCTGTTCGCCTTTCTCGTGTCACCCAGGACAAAAAAAATTATTTCTTTTAGTTGCTTTGCGGCTTCAAGTACCAATTCAATCGGTTCGTCGTACGCAAATGTGCTAATCAGTGTGATCCTGAACTGGTCTTTTTCAGTTAAAGGAACAGGCTTGTTCTTACTACCTAGTGGCGGTCTCTCAAGTAGCAGTGCATTCGCTCCCCACGATTCAAACAACTGCTTGAAACCCTCTTGATCTACAATATTGACACGCGCCTTTCTTGCAAGAAACCGCAATATCGGTATACTCCAGGACCATTTTCGAGAAATTATGGCGTGAGCGCCAACATCCATTATGAAAGGCACCTTAGCAAACCAGCAATAGAAATAAACACTCAAAGCAGCAATAACCGGGGAAATAAAAACATACACTGCTGATGGGTGTTGCCGAAATAAAACCAGCCAAGTTTTTAAGCATTGCGGAGGATACTTAATCGGCGCCAGTAGCGGCCTTTGAGGAAGCAAATAATGAATATTATACAGCGACGCGTTCAGGCGCCTGGCATAATCTTCTACATGCCTTTGTTTTGGTGACCAAGCAATCGCTGCTATTCCACCACGGTTTTGCATTAGTATGTCTCCTGTAAAACAATCTATTGAAGCACAAAAAATGACGTCATGCTTTGCCCGTACTTCAGATTTCAAATCCCCATTGGTTGACTATTTTTCAGCCCTTCCTGAGCGGTAATTAAAGCTAATATGATCCACAAATAATCTATTACGCCAGAGTATCTAAAGACAGCGTTTGTAAATCCGGATATAAAGAGAACTATTACAATCGCAATAGCCATCGCCGAAACTGTCCTTAGAAAGCTCCCATGCTGATAAAATCTACGCAAAAGGGATCTCAACGTAATAACATTCCAAAGAATAAAAGACAACAAACCAACCAGGCCAAAGCTGAATAACAGATCCAAGAATTGGCTTTCTGTATATGGCCATGAGTAATAAGATGGTATTGTAGGGTTTATACCCCAGAAAATATTCTTCTGGATGGCTGGCCAATAGAATGATTGCCAAAGATTGAGCCGGTAGGCCAGTGTTTCCGGTACTGGCCCGTTACTAAACTGTTGATTCCACCGACCAAAAACCCATTCCCTGAAAAGCAAGACTGTAATTGCGACCGCAGCAACCGCAATAAAAAATAGGATAACATTTCTTCTACTAAGATAAACACCTAAAAGCATTGCAGTTAATGCGATTCCCAATACCAGACCAACCATTCCGGCAAATGAACCACTAAGGATGAGGCATGCCAAACAGACCCCTCCCCCCACTAAGATAAATGGCCAACCTAGATCATACGGTCTGGAAATTCCAAAGGTCCATAAAATCACAAGATTGATCATCATAAATATTCCCAATGTATTCCACGCCGCCAGCAGGGATGTGATGCGATTTAATCTCTGTGCTTCTAAAAAATGGGAGGAATTAAACCAACTGCTTAAGAAATCAATCACAAACCCAACCTTTGCCGCCTGGAGCAAACCTACAACAGCAACGATCACACCACAGAACAACATAAGCTTAATGATGCCCAGGCGCTCTAAATTACTGCTTGGGAGGTAAGTAAATAGCCAGAAAAGAATCAAATATTGGAACGGTGCCAGGAGCACAACCGCATCCGCGAAAATCAGCGGCGAGCCCCGTAACAAGTAGTATGTCCCAGGAATAATCGTCGTGCCAACGACAAGGACAAAAACAGCAATTTCAAGCCCGTGGAATTTGATAGGATAACGATTCCTCCTGGTTAAAATAATCACGAAGGCAATAGCAGCTGATAAGATTAAAACAGCTTCATTTACGCGAATATAAGGAATTGGCTTTCCACGTTCCATTCCCGAGGTCAGGGCAATTGCCATAACTGTGAGATAACACAAAAAGACAGGTTTTATGAGCGTCACCACGAGAACAACAACCACCAGAGTGCACGCTAACGCTAACAACGGAGAGACTAGTAAAAGGAGCCCAATTATTACACCCACTCCGCATGCCAAGACAATTTGAAGAATAATGCGGTTAGGCGTGCTAGCCACAGTTGGGCTCCTCCACCCGATGTCACGTGAATTATCAACCGGTAAATTTTTCATGGCTTTTACGAATTGTGCTTCACTGCCAGAAAGACTTAATTGAATTAGCCACTGTTATAATCTGTTCGTCGGTCAATTCAGCAAACATAGGCAACGATAGTATTTCGGTGACAACCCTTTCGGTTACAGGCAGGTCGCCTTGCTTGTACCCTAAAAACTCCATTGCCTTCTGTAGATGCAACGGAATTGGGTAATGGATGCCCGTGAAAATCCCGTATTCCTTTAGCGCTGCCTGTAAATCATCCCGCTTTGGCGTATTGATAACATACAAGTGGTAGACAGGTGTGTTCCCTGCGAGTTCTGTGGGTGTTTTTACAGGTGTATCTTTCAGCAATTCGTTATACAATCGCGCATGATCTCGGCGTTGCTCATTCCACTTTGCTAAGTGTGGAAGTTTCGCCCGTAGTACTACAGCCTGGATTTCATCCAATCGGGCGTTGAAGCCAATCAAATCATGGTGATATCTTGTCCCTGACCCATGGTCACGCAGCATACGTATTTTAGTAGCAAGTTCTGAATCGTTCGTGCTAATAAAACCTCCCTCCCCGTAAGCGCCCAGATTTTTAGAGAAATAAAAGCTGAAGGCTGCTGCATCCCCCAAAGCACCCGCCTTACGCCCTTTGTACTCAGCGCCGTGCGCCTGACAAGCGTCTTCAACTACACGCAAACCGTGCTTCGAAGCGATCTTCAACAAGGGATCCATGTCAACGGTTTGTCCATACAGGTGCACCGGCAGGATTGCCTTGGTGTGCGGCGTAATCTTGTCCTCAACTTGAGAGACATCCATCAAGTATGTAGAGGGATCAATATCCACAAAAACCGGCTTTGCCCCAGCCAGTAAGATAGCCTCACCAGTTGCAATGAAAGTATGTGATACGGTGATGACTTCATCCCCAGGCCCAATGTCCAAAGCACGCAGGATGATATGCAAGGCGGCTGTACCATCACTGACACCGATCCCGTGATCTGCACCACAGAATTGAGCGAAATCTTTCTCTAATTGTTGGACGTTCTCACCCAGGAACAGTTGCATGCCATCTAAGACTTTCTCTATCCCTGAAAGAATCTCCTCCTTTAACGGAGCGTACTGCTTGCGCAAGTCTACAAACTGGATACTCATGGTTTTCCTCTCTATTTTGAATCTAGGCACCGGATCACGCGGGCGGGGTTGCCAGCAACCACCACATCGGGTGGAACGTCATGCGTCACGACGCTGCCTGCGCCGACCATTGCCCGTTCTCCGATAGTTATGCCACACATAATCGTGGCATTGCTGCCAATAGATGCCCCACGCTTTATAAGGGTAGGGATGCATACCCAATCCGCTTCGCCTTGAAGTTCGCCTGTATTGGTTGTGGCGCGAGGGTATTTATCATTGGTGAACATCACGCCATGCCCAATAAATACTTCGTCTTCTACTGTAACTCCCTCACAAATGAACGAATGGCTTGAAATCTTCACCCGGCTCCCTATCTGGACACCTTTCTGAATCTCAACAAACGTTCCAACCTTGCTCTCGTTGCCAATTTCACAGCCATACAAATTAACAAAGGCATAGATTTTTACATCTTGGCCTAACTTTACATCTGGGGCAATCCGGGCAAAATCGGCTTTTACCATTGGATGACCTCACGAGTTGAACCATTTTTCATGGAGCGTTCAGCTGCTTCCAGGATTTTTGTGACTCGCAATCCGTCCAATCCAGAGCTTCTGGGTTCAGAATGGTTCACGATACAATCAAGAAAGTGCTGGCATTCCTCCCGCAAGGGTTCAACAAAGCGAAAACTTGGAATGATGATATCACCAGCGCGATAGGCATATTGGAACTCACCGAAGGTATCGGTATATTCTGGATCAACCCCTTTATCGTAGATTTTGATTTTTCCCTCAGCCCCCAAATCATTGTAAACAGCCATTTTTTTGCTACCCACAACAGTGATCCGGCGTACTTTGCTGGGGTCGAGCCAGCTTACATGAATATAGGCCATAAGATTGTTCGAAAAGACCAGGTTTAAGTAAGCCACATCATGTATTCCTTCGGTGACACATGCCATGCCATGGGCACTGACAGAAACGGGAGTCTGCTCAAGTAAATAGAGCAAGGTTGAAATATCATGAGGCGCCAGATCCCAGAGCACGTTCGAGTCGCGCTGGAAGAGACCCAGATTCAGGCGTGCTGTATCAATGTAGAAAACATCGCCCAATTCTTTACTATCGATGTATTTCTTCATCTCCATTACAGCAGAATTGTATTCAAAGATGTGCCCCACCATGAGAGTTAAACCTTTAGCCTTGGCCAGTTCAATCAACTCCTCGGCATCTTGGCTATTGAGAGTCATGGGTTTTTCGATGAGCACATGCATATTGTGTGACAGGCAATCTTTGGCTATTGGATGATGTGTCTTCGGGGGCGTAGATATGATGACAGCATCCAAACCCATGTTGAAAAATTCTTTATAATCTTTGGTTAAAAGAATGTCAGGATACTTCGTTCGGGCCCGCTCTAGTTGCTCATCCTTGCGATCAGCAATTGCGACCAAATCCGATGCAGATAGCTCGTTAAAATTTCGAGCTAAGTTGGGACCCCAATACCCATAGCCTATTACACCCACACGTAGTGCTTTCATAGTAAATTCCTCCTAACTGTTTATTGTGCACCCTTTGTTGAGATGATTACTAAGGGTGTTTCTATTATAATTTTGATATCAAACCAAAAGGACTGTTTCTCTATATACTGAATATCTAGGCGCATTTGCTGGTCAAAATCGAAAGTGGAACGGGCTTTAACCTGTTGTAAACCCGTAATGCCCGGCTGCGCTTCCAAACGTCGTATGTACCACGTTTTATACAATTCCACTTCATATGGAATAGCTGGTCTGGGCCCAACGAGGCTCATATCACCTCGCAATACATTAAAAAATTGTGGCAACTCATCAAGACTGAATTTTCGCAAAAATTTCCCCGGGCGAGTAATCCTGGGATCACGAATCAATTTGCGAATTTCGGTACTCTGGCCTTGTAATTCATCCATTTTTTTTTCGTCATTTTCAATCAAGGCCCTCATGTAAGCTTTATGCACGGATGAATCAGCATCAATGCGCATTGTCCGAAATTTATAACAGCGAAAGTTCTTCTTTTGCCAGTAGGTATGGTTTCCACGACGTTGTCGCTTCGCACCTACCCGTTCCTGAACAAAGAATACCGGACCCGGGGAGTATAGAACAATCAACACGGAAATTAGAATCATCAGAGGCGAAAGAAGTAATAACAGAATCGATGCTATCACAATATCTAATGCGCGTTTGACAACATAATAAACATCGCGGTTTTCCGAAACCAAGGATAGGGCATTCGGATCGCTTTCTCGAATTAAATCTATTACTGCTTCGCTTTGCATTGGTAATTTCTCTTGATTGGCTAGTTGCGGCATTAATACTCAAAGTCGGGATTATGCCTCTTTTTCAATCTTATGACGAGTGCGATTTCGCGACCAATTCCTGATAATTACAAACGCTACTACCAAGATTATCAAAACGATTGTAATAATCAAAGCTGGAAATATCCAAACCTGCTGATTAACAGGAGTTAATTCTAAATTTGCGCTACTAGTTGGCGCAACCAAAACATTGGGAACCGGCACTGAATTATTGTCCACTGTAACATAAGTAGAAACTGTATCGGCGGTGAATACCTGCTGCCCATCTACCACTGCGAAGTTGCCTGTAAGTTGCCAGCGCATAGTATCAAGGAGCGCTGAAGCTGCCCAGTTTACTCCTTGTGTTGTATTGCCAAGAATTGCCAATACTATGTTATTAGGGTTCCACGGAGATTGTATTATCTCAAGATAACCCATAGGAGAATCTGGAGGGATTTGGTAGGTCACTTGAAAATTATTGCCCTCGCTGGCATTGTCACTTCCGATTAAAAAGGGGGCAGGAAGGTAATCATTAACCTCACTCACAAAGGGGATTTGACTGGGTCTACCTACAACCAAAAGGTTATAATTTGACCGTTCTGCTGCAGGTAATTCATCGCCATAAAAGGCCGATAACGCAACGACCTGGCCACTCGACTGCCACCCCAGAAAAGCCGCGATCTGCATTGCATTCCGCCAGGATTCAAGATCATTGCGTTCCAACACAAATGCTGTGCTACCCAGTACAGGGTTGTAGGTAAATGGCACCGGAAAATCCGCCAATTTTTGAATTGAGAATGGGCTGGCAGGTGCCACGACCTGCGGCATGTGCAAGGTTGACTCAGGCCAGATATTTACCCATAATCCTTGGATATCTGGAGGAATACATTCATCAAGTGGTACCAAGTAAACCTGGATAACAAGATAATTATTGCCTGTGCTGACAATCGACGGCGGTATCATGATCTTTTCTTTGTTTGTTGGCAGACTGGCTGTAGCATCGCTCATGCGAACACTGCCAATCGGCTGGTTGTTAAGGATTATCACAATTTGAGAACTATCGTAATCAATCAGGGCTGAATGCCCATATACCAATTCAAAATATGACTCGGGGCTCACACCCATGCCCACTGGAATATTGAACTCATAATATCCGGCGTTATAGCCCCTGTCATCAAACGTTCTATTGGTATAGCCAAGGTCAGTGAGGGTTCGATCTACTGCCTGAGGGCTCGAAACGGGATCCAAACTGACCTGTTCAATCACAGCAAAATTCTCGGAGAGGTTGGAACGAATAACCCCTGTGCCTATCGCTTGGGCAGCCTTGATAATTCCTTGATCTGTGTTGGCAGAGATAACAAGAATCACGTGGGAATTACTCCAGGGTGAGAGAATCATTTCAACCAAACCATTATCTTTATCATCATCAGAAAGTTGAAATTGGCCAGCCTTAACAGGTAGAGGAAGATTCAACCCTTCCATAGTAGGAAGAGAAGCGGCCTTGCCAACAAAAATGAGGTGATTGTCCCTTGCATCCTCATTCGTGAATTTGCTAATCGTGGTTATATCCATGATCAATTCATTGGAACTCAATTTGCCCATGCCGGCTGCAGCAGTCATTGCTGCCTGAAGCTCTGCTTGTGAGGGTTGATCGGGGACAATCATTAGCACCGAATCCGGCACAAACGAGTTCTGGAAGATCGGTCGAGGAAAATTAACAAGACTGGTCGAAGGCCGGACAATTTCATGGGGTAGGGTTAAGAACGAGGTTGGATGGATAAACATTGTCGTGTTTTGGCTATAAGAACGACAAATTTCGAAACTCTCGAGTAAAAACGAGAGTATGTGGACACCATCGCCGCTAACCGCGTTGAAAGCTTCCAAGGGAATAGCAATTTTCGTCTCAACCTCGCCAAGTTCATTAAGTTGTATAGTGGTGAGAAGTACATCGTTCAAAAAAACAGTGAGTGTACCACCTCCAACGAATACAACATCGGATTGGAGCTGAACATCGGTATTAAAGGAAACCCCGAATAGCAAATCAAGCTGAGTGCCTGCTTTCAAACCCCAGTCTGCTGGAAGGACAAACCCAATACCATCTGTATCGTACGGGCCGGTTAACGTGATATCGCCCGTTTCGTTCCCACGAAGTTGTGCAATTGTGACTACATTTGGATTAGCAAATTGCACCACCGTGGGGGTAGGAGTGGCAATCAAGGCAGGTGTGCTTGTCTGGGTCGGGATCAGTGTAGGAGTCGGGGTAAAAGTAGGACCTTGTGCCTGGGCTGGAATAGCAAGAACGGAAGTCAGAAATGCTATAAAAACAACCAAGCCTAGAAAAGATTTTGAGAGAGCTCTTCGCATATTTCAATCCTTTATTATTTATCAGGAACCTATAATTACTTATCGCTAATCGCTGGCTGCGTCCAAAACGGGTTTTTGATTTCCCAAACATACACCGGTTCATCAGCAGCCCGTCGGGCTTGCTCGAGCGCGTTAATTGCCTTTTCAAAAAGTTCCTCTGTGGATATTCCGCTACTATATTCCGCGCCTCCAATATGTGAGTCAAGTTCGAGGGATGCGCCCAATTGATCTAATTCGATCGGCCGCTCAAGGGATTGGAAAATCCGTTCAAATATCCTTCTCGCTGACATACCCGACGTGTTAGGCAACATAATGATGAAACTGATGTCATTCCAGCGTCCTATAACATCGTTACCCCGTAGTTCCCTGCGTAAAATCTCGGTTGCTCTCTGCAAGATTCTTTGCAACGTAATAAGGGGTAGGGTCTCAATACTATCTCGGAGGCCATTCAACTCAACGATGCCAATTGAAAGCACGTCTTCAGGATTTTGTGCCAGTTCATCGTCAACCATACGATTAAAATGATTCTTTTTGTATACACCTGTGATCTCGTCATAATGACGCCGCTGCCTGAGTATCTCAAACGGAGTACGGAGTTGGTCGTTCAAGATGGCCGATACTGCTCCAACAATAAATCCAAGAACAATTGCCAGGCTGCCGTTTAGAAGTGGATTAGGCCAATATGGTTCGGGGGGTGGAATAGCAATGTCAAGAAAATCAAAATTGTAAACCTGGTTCAGGTTACTGATAAAACCAATGGTTTTGTTACCAATAGCATTTGCTAGTTTGGCCGTCATTTGTGCATCCGGACCGATAACTGTCAACTCCAAAACACTTGTATTAGTAACAACAACCGCTTCATACTCATATTTTTTCATATCTAAAGGTTGAAGCTGTAATGATGAAAGCGATTCAGTATAAATACGTTCGCTAGTCATCACCTCCGCGTATGTTGTAGTGATCACCTGGTTGTCAAGTGTATTCAAACTATTCAACACTTGAAATCTGTCAACCAGATTAGTACCCGGAGTGACAATGAAACGAGCTGTAGCTTTATATTTAGGGACAGCTATATAAGAGATTCCCAACGCAGTTGCCAGAGCAACCAAGGTGGTCAACAAAATAATCCACCACCCACGCCTTAGCATTTGAAAATACAATCGAATTTCCATGTTTCAATTCTCTCCTAGTCCAATAAACAAACAATCAAGCCCGTTGTTTTTTGACGATTTCAACAACGAGCATTGCAATTTTTACCGTGGTAAAAGCAGTCCCGCCTTGACACTCAAAACATCGGCAGCCTTGCGCAGGTTGCTGAGATAAATATCATTGTCCGAAAACTTGACATAGGTTTCATAAGCGCCACTCCAAATCTTGGATGCAGTGGGTTCACTGCACCCTCGTTTGCGCATCTCACCAATAAACTCATCATATGACATGCCTATGTTGGTTGCCAATTGTTGCACCCTACTGGTCATAATTGATTTTTTATATCCTTTCTTACGTGGGATATCAACTAGCATCAAAGACAGTCCTTTCTCCAATAAAAAATCGGTTTAAAAATCCATTGATTAAATTAATAAAAAAAATAATTCGTCTTTTACCGGTAAAACAAATTATGGTTTCTATAACAAAATCCATTAAGAAATATAATCCTAACAATATTTGCAGGTTACTTACATGACGGGAAAATCATCAATAGGTTACGTTATTTTATTCAGGGATTTTTATATTCTACAATTTCCGCCACTAGGTTGTGTTCAAAATGCATAAGGCGTCCGCAGCATTATTCGGAATTCATCATATCCAAAAAACTACCTATAATCCGCTGATCAAATCTTGTGCCAGCCTGCGACTATATATATTCTAGCACATACTGTTCATTAATGCCTTTCAATATGGTAAATTTCCAAGTATAAGATCTCACGTTTCAACGGCTTGAAATATCATTGCCTCAATTGGAATTTGTTCGCCTTTTAAGCCTCGCAGATAGCCCATTGCCTTCCCAATATTCGTGATGACATTATGGAATTTGAGTCACATCCTTCAACAATGTGATTTTCAACAACAGATCTCGTGCATCTGCCGGACGCTGCATGCAACTTCGAATCACTACGATTTCACGGCTGATAGATTTGGGTTTCGGGTTTAAACTCCACCCGGTCAAACCAAAAATGGTTGACCGCAATTTATTAACTTGTAAGAAGATTGCAGCCTGCAAGCGTCAAGTAAATGTGGACATCCCCGCCCTAACTACAGAGCAAATGGTCGAAGTAGACCGGTTGATGATCGCGGAGTACAGCATCGAATTGATCCAGATGATGGAAAACGCCGGACGCAACCTGGCCGAACTGACAGGGCGGATGCTCGGCGCTTCGCTCTCCGGACGATCTGTTTGCGTGCTGTGTGGACGCGGGAACAATGGCGGGGGCGGGATGGTCGCTGCCCGGCACCTACACAACCGCGGCGCTGACGTGCACGTCATCCGGCTGGCGGGCGAGTTGAAAGCCGTCCCGGCGAAGCAGTGGAACATCCTCGAAAACATAGGACTGCGCAACGAGCCCTATTTCGACCTGTCTCAAGCTGATATTATTCTCGACGCGCTGATCGGGTACGGTCTGCGTGGCGACCCGCGCCCGGAAGTGGCCGTGTGGATCGAGAAGGCCAACGCAGCCGGGAGGCCCGTCCTGGCGCTGGACGCGCCCTCGGGGTTGGACACGACTTCGGGAACGGCAGGCAGGCCCACGGTCCGGGCAGAGGCGACCATGGCCCTGGCGCTGCCCAAGGTTGGGCTGATGAGCGAATCCGCCCATCCGTATGTCGGCAGTCCCTATCTGGCAGACATCAGCGTACCGCCGGGGCTGTATCGCAAATTAGGATTGGAAGTTGGAAACTATTTTGAGCAAGACACAATCATCAAGCTAAGGGAGTGAGGATGAGTGACCTGTATAACTTGAAGCCCTCGGGCATTATGGTCTACAGCACCGTGTGGTGCCCGGACTGCAAGCGCGCCAAGCAGTTCTTTGGCGAGCAACGGGTGGGGTATACCAATGTAGACATCGAGCAAAACAAAAAGGCAATGGCCTTTGTAGAGAAAATCAACAACGGGATGCGCATCATCCCGACCATCATTTTTCCAGACGGAGAAATCTTGGTAGAGCCATCCAACGCACAGTTGGCAGAGAAGCTCGGTCTGACCACCAAGGCCCAATACAAGTACTATGATGTGATCGTGATTGGCAGCGGCCCAGCCGGATTGACCGCTGCGCTGTACCTGGCGCGCGAAGGCAAGAAGACACTGGTCATCGAAAAGTCCGGGATAGGCGGGCAGGCGGGGATCACGCAAGTGATCGAGAATTTTCCCGGGTTCGACGAGGGGATTTCCGGCGCGGAGTTTGCCGAACGGTTGGGGCGGCAGGCGCGCAAATTCGGTGTGGAGATCTTGCAGGCGCAGGAAGTGAAGAAGATCAGCCGCGAGGGTCCATATTTATGTGTCGAGACTAGTGGGGGAGAATCGTATGGCGGCAAGGCTGTGTTGCTGGCAACCGGCGCCAGTTATCGCCGCCTGGGAGTCCCCGGGGAAGATGACTTGATCGGCGTCAACGTACACTTTTGCGCCACCTGTGACGGCGCATTCTACAAAGACAAAAAAGTATTGGTGATCGGCGGTGGAAACAGCGGGTTCGAAGAGGGTCTCTTCCTGACCAATTTTGCCAAGCAGGTGGACATTGTTGAGTTTGCCCCGGAAGTGAAGGCCAGCCAGATCGTGCGTGAAAAGGTTGCCTTCATGGAGAACATGAATGTTACCGTCAACCATGCCGTGAAAGAATTACGCGGGCAGAAAAAACTGGAAGCTGTGATTGTCGAGGACCGCGCGACCGGTGAAACCAAGGAATGGAAATACGACGGCGTCTTTGTCTTTATCGGCCTGACACCCAACAGCGCATTACTCAAAGAACAAGCCGGCCTGGACAAATGGGGTTTCGTCAAGACCAGGAATATGCAGTCCAGCATGGCAGGCGTTTTCGCCGCCGGGGACGTGCGCGCAGACTCGACCAAACAGGCTGCTTCCGCTGCAGGAGAGGGCGCCAGCGCTGCGATTGCCATCCGGGAGTATCTAAACCGTATCGGCGGATAACGGACAAAAGTCGTTCGATTTATAGAAATTCGTCAGTATCGTGGTTGCGGGTTTTATGCCATAATGCAGACATCCAAATCCGCTATAGGAGCGCTATGATGTCTGCCGATCTTTATTCGTTGAACCCAACACAGATTGTGATGTATTCGGTCGAATGGTGTCCCGACTGTCGCCGCGCAAAATTTTTCTTCAAACGCAAAAAAATCGATGTTTTGGAAGTGGATGTCAACGCAGACAAAAATGCCGAGGCATTCGTGAAAGAACTCAACAAGGGCAATCGCTCTGTGCCGACGATCATTCTCCCGGATGGCTCGATGATGGTAGAACCCTCCACAGAGGAATTGGAAGAGAAATTCAGCCAGAGTTAAGTAATCTCCCCCGAACATTAAGGTGACTGTCACTTTTAGAGTGACGGCCACCTTATTATTTAAAACATCAATCTGATTCCCATCAGGACCAACAAGACCAATACCACCCTCCGAAACATGACCGGGTTGAGCCAGCGGTCCAGGCTCAGGCCAGCCAGTAAGCCAACCACAATAAAGGGCAACGTCCACCAAAACATACGCCAGACAGGGGCTGTAAGGTTTCCGCTGAACGCATGGCTGGCCGCAATCACCAGACTGCTGATAATAAAATAGCCCTGCAAATTGCTTTTGAATACATCTGGCGGCCAGCGACGACAGTCCGCGTAAACGATGACCGGCGGGCCGGATGTATTGTATGCGCCGCCCAGCATTCCACCGACCAGCCCCGCCGTATAGGCCCAAAACGAATTTTCAAGTCGAGGCAATTTCAATCCAAGCAAGGCGTACAGCGCGTAGCCGGCAATCACCAGGCCCAGAATCGTTAACGCAATGCGCTCATCTACACGAGATAAGAACAACACGCCCAGGGGGGTACCGATCACCGCAGCCAACACAACCTTCCAAATGGCGTGCACATCCAAAGACTGGCGATAGCGGATCATCAATACCGCTTCGATGACAATCGCAATCAGCGCCACCAGCGGCGTCGCCATGCGGATGCCGGTCACCGCAGGCAGCAATGCCATTGAAACCAAGGCCAGGCCAAACCCGGAAAGACTCTGGGTAAAAGCGGCCAGAAAAACAATCAGCCCAACAAAGATGGTAGTTGTGTCCATGGCCCCCGATTATAGCAAGCTTGACCTATAATTGGCGCAAATGTATCATCTCAAAAGGATGGGGAAGTGCCCCGCTTTATTGAAAAGATACGCGCAAACCATTACAGGGAGCATCCATGACAAGCCAAGCCAACATCGTCATCTGCGGGGCCGGGATCACCGGAGTCAGCGCCGCGTATTTCCTTGCCAAAGCGGGGGTGAAGGACATCCTGCTCCTAGATGAACGTCCACCGCTGTCCTTCACCAGCGACCGCTCCACAGAGTGCTACCGCAACTGGTGGCCCGACCCGGCCATGCTGGCCCTGATGAACCGCTCCATCGACCTGATGGAAAAGTTGGCGGATGAAAGTGGAAATGTTTTCCACCTGAACCGGCGCGGCTACCTGTATGTGACCGCGGACGAGAGCCAGATCCCGGCTATGAAAGAACGCTCCGAACGCATCTCGAAGCTGGGCGCTGGGCAATTAAGGATTCACACGCCTGAAACCTCCGCCTACCAACCCGTCCTTCGACAAAGCTCAGGACAGGCCCCACTGGAAGGTTTTCACAACCAACCCGAAGGCGCGGACCTGCTGCTCGGCTCGCCCCTGATCCAAATGCATTTTCCCTATCTGACAGAGAACACTGTAGCCGCGCTGCACGTCCGCAGGGCAGGCTGGCTGAGCGCGCAGCAGTTGGGCATGTACCTGCTCGAACGCGCACGTACCCTTTCGGGCACAGGCAAGCTCGGGGTCCGCTTCGAGTCCGCGCGAGTGACGGGTATAGATGTTGAAAACAACCGGGTAAAGGGTGTCTGCTTGAGCACGGGAGAACGCATCGATTCCCCCATCTTTATCAATGCTGCCGGACCGTACTTAAAAGAAGTAGGAGGGATGCTTGGAATAGAAATACCCGTCCATACGGAATTGCACCTCAAAGCCGCCATCCGCGATACACTGGCCGTGGTCGGACGAGATGCGCCGTTGCTGATCTGGAACGACCCCCAATCCCTGCCCTGGACGGACGAGGAGCGCTCCTTCCTGGCCGGTGACCCGGAAACCACCTGGTTGACCAAGCCTTTCCCATCCGGCGTACATACCCGCCCGGAAGGAACGGGTGACAGCCAGATCATCCTGATGCTGTGGGAATACCAGGAAAAAGTGACAGAACCGGTTTGGCCGCCGCGCCTGGATGAGCAGTATCCTGAGATCGCCCTGCGCGGGCTGGCCGCCATGCTGCCTGGCATGAAAGGCTATTTTGACAGGATGCCGCGCCCGCAACTGGATGGCGGCTATTACACCAGGACGCGCGAGAACCGCCCGTTGGTTGGGCCGTTGCCGGTAGAAGGCGCTTACGTTACAGGCGCTGTTTCTGGATACGGCATCATGTCGGCCTGCGCGGTTGGGGAGCTATTGGCCCGCCACGTGACAGGCATGGAGTTGCCTGAATATGCGCCTGCCTTTGCGTTATCCCGTTATGAAGACCCGGAATATCTGAAAAGACTTGAAACCTGGGCTGATAGCGGACAGTTGTAGGCCCAATTTTGCATGTCCCCTTAAATAGCTCTGCTGCTGGGTGAGGGGGGCACCCAACAGCAGAACTATATTTATTTTACACAAATATCAAAAAAAAGCAAGACCCATTTATATGAATTTTGTGTAGAATTGTTTACAATTACCTAACAAAGGAACTCGCTATGAAAAAACTCCTCCCCCTGGGACTATTCCTTATCCTCTCGATCACAGCCTGTGACGGTTGGTCTTACACGGTGCCGACATTCCCTGCGCCGCCGCCAACGATCACCCCGTCCATCTATACGCCAACGCCTGTGTTCGTCACCGCCACCAACACGCCGGGAGTTGCGACTGTTAATCCAGTTGCAACGGCAACAGAAACCTTTACACAGACGCCCACCGAAACAGCAACCGCATTTACCGAAGCGCCCTCCCCCACTGCCACAGCGACCCTGCCGCCCGTTTCCCCGAATATCATCGTGGAGGTGCTGGGCTGCAACACCAGCATCGATATCACACACGGCATGGGCGAGGTGACCAATGCCTACGTGACATTAAAAAACAACACCGGGAATGATCTGTCAAATGTGTGCACTACGCTCTACGCGCTGGACGAAGGCCGCCTCCACCCGGACAAAACAGTCTGCGTGCCCTTATTGGACCATGGTAAACAAGTCACGCTCAAACTGACGGTGGACAGCACCTACAAGCAAAACACGCCCATCCAAGTAGAGGTAAAAAGCGGCGAGACATTGCTCGCGCGCATCGGGCAGGAATCCTGCACTGACATCGGTCTGTTCGCACCGGGGCCGGGGACGTTGTTGACGCCGGTAGCGATTCAATAATTCGACAACACGCTG
>CAZLOC010000034.1:0-12738 GCA_964560935.1 uncultured Anaerolineaceae bacterium
CGTAAATTCAATTAGTGGCGAATCAATAGATATCATGATTTTGAAATGATAGTAAAATCAGGGCATGGAAGCTCAAATCGCGGTCGCTAAGATCAACAAATATGCCTCTTCCGAAAGCGGCGATACTCTCGAAGTGACCGAACGTCCCAATGGTGGCTTATCCGTCGTGCTGGCCGACGGACAAACTTCCGGACGAGGAGCCAAGGTAGTCTCCATGCTAGTTGTGCGCAAAGTGATCAGCCTGCTGGCTGAAGGTGTGCGCGATGGCGCTGCCGCGCGCGCTGCATCTGATGCACTCTATACCGAGAAAGAAGGGAAAGTTTCTTGCACCCTCAATATTGCATCCATAGACCTGGAGAGCAATACCCTCGTATTGTCACGCAACAACCCATCTCCCATCTTTATTTGCCGGGACGATCAGGTAGATTGCTTAGATGCAGAGAGTTCACCTATCGGAATCCGCAGGGATATCCGCCCAATTATCACCGAAGTGGAGGTTGAGCCCGGGCTTACCATCGTCATGTACACAGATGGGCTAACGCACGCCGGGAAACGCCGCGGCCAACCCATGGACGTATGTAATGCCATCCAGGCCATGTTAGAAGACCAGGATCCATCCCCGCAAGAACTAGCCGATGCCTTGTTAACCCACGCGGTCAATCTGGACGAAAGCCGCCCTGCCGATGACATCAGCGTGGTAGTGCTCAAAGTCACTACGAAAAACGGCGATGATGTCCGGCGTATGAGCGTTCGCCTGCCAATCCGGTAGAGGGATTGTGAGCAGATCAAGAAGGCGTATGTTTCGCGCTTCCTGGCGCGACACCCTGCTTCTGTTGAGCGAATTTCGCACGGCCTTATTGGTATTCCTATTTGCTATCCTGGGCGGCGGAGTGTTGTATTACTTCATCGCTGAAAAAGTGGGGGAACCGTTGCAAAATTTCAGCGAGGCAATATACGTTGTTCTGTCACTGGCGTTCTTCCAACCACCGGGGGAATTTCCAGAAAGCCCTTATCTTGAAGCCTTTTTCTTCGTCATGCCGTTGATCGGAATTGGATCTCTGGCGCTCGGCCTGGCTGATTTCGGCTACCTTTTTTTCAACCGGCGCGCGCGCAGCAAGGAATGGGAAATGGCCATTGCTTCCACATTAGATAAACATCACATTTTGGTTGGCCTGGGGCACCTGGGGTTCCATGTTGTCCAACACCTCAAAGGGGCCATGAACCGGCCAATGGCCGTCATCGAGTTGAACCCAACGGCTGACCTGGTCCAGGCAGTTCAGGAGATGGACATCCCCATCATTCATGATGACGCCAGTCGCGAATCCGCGCTGGAAGCGGCGGGAGTGCGCCAGGCCAGTTCGATTATCCTGTGCATACAGAACGACGCAATGAACCTCAAAATTGCTTTGAAAGCGCGCAGCATGAACCCAAGCATCCGTGTCATCATTCGTATTTTCGATGACGACTTCGCCCAGGCTCTCACCCAGCAATTTGGATTCATCGCATTGAGCGGCACTGGCCTGGCAGCGCCGGCTTTCGCCGCCTCGGCTACGGACTCTGAAATTACTCCTCCTATCAGTATCGAGGGCGAGTCGCTCAGCCTCGCACGCATTACGATCTCCCCAGGGTGTCTACTCGAAGGAAAAACCGTTGGGCAGATCGAAGACGGGTATGTTGTCAGCGTCATACTCGTGCGGCACGATAGTAAGTCCGGATTCCATCCCACCGATAGCCACCCAATCAAAACTAACGACATGGTAGCTGTCCTGGGTCGCCCAGACAGGTTACACTTACTGATCCATGACAGCCAATAAATCTCCATTGATCGGTGTGGTCGGGCCATGTGGGGCCGGGAAATCCACCTTGACCGATGCGCTCGATTCCCTCGGATTCTCCACACGCCACATCGCACAGGAACACTCCTACGTAAAAGATATGTGGAAGCGGATCACAAATCCGGATGTATTGATCTTCCTGCAAGCGTCCTTCCCTGTCACGAGCCAACGAAAAAGTAAAATGGTTCATTGGGCTGAAACCGACTACAACGAGCAGCAGCGTCGTCTTGCGCATGCGCGTGAGTATGCGGACCTGTTTATTGATACAGATAATCTTAGCATCCAGGAAGTGCTGGACCAGGTTTTGGCCTTTATCAAAAAGACCACCAGCTAAGGATCAACCAAAACCCCTCTGTATACCCGTGTCACCAGAAAAAACCTTTGTTAAGATAGGTATAACGATACGGAAAGTACTCAGGAGGATCGCAATGAAAAAAGCTTTTCTATGGCTGACCACAGGGGCCTTGCTTCTTGTCGCCTGCCAATTACCGTTTTCCCCAATTCAGATCACCGAGACCGCTTCACCCGAGCCCCCTACGGCTGCGCCCGTTCCCAATAAGCCGGAACCAACCTCGGGCGAAGATGAGTTCGCCATCTTCCGTGAGGGACTGGTCCAATCACAACAAGCTGCGCTGGATAGGCTTTTGGGGGCGAGTATGTATTCGATTGAGTTCACAATCCAGGATGACATTTTGAATACGGATGGTATAGAAGAAGTGCGTTATACCAACCAGGAAACTGTCCCCCTGGAAGAAATTCACTTCCGCCTGCTACCGAACGTTCTTAACGGAGAGATGAAAGTTGCTTCCGTGCGAGTAAACGACCAGCCCTTTGAGCCGATCTATGAACTACAAAACAGCCTGATGCGCGTCCCGTTATATGAGCCCTTACAACCCGGGGAAAGCGTCGAAATAAAAATCGAATTTTCCGTCGCTGTTCCTACAGAATTGGAATCGAACTACGGCATCCTGGCGTACTACGACGGCGTGCTGACACTCGCACATTCCTATCCGATGATCGCCGTTTACGACGACGAAGGCTGGAACGCAGAAATCCCGCCGGACCAGGGCGATCCTACCTACGCGGACGCCAGCTTCTTCATGGTCAAAGTAGATGCGCCGGGGGAATTGGTACTGGTCGGCTCAGGGCGTGAAATCAGCCGCGAGGATAACGGGAGCAGGCAAATCGTCACGTATGCTGCGGGCCCGGCCAGGGATTACTATCTGGCTGCCAGTCCGGATTATGAAGTCATCAGCAAAACCGCTGGCGAGGTCACGTTCAACAGCTACGCACCTCGAGGCCTGGAAGATGGCGCAGAGATGGCTCTCGATGTAGCGATCAAATCCTTCGAATTTTTTGGGGAACAATATGTTCCCTATCCGTACACGGAGTTCGACATCATTTCGACGCCAACCTATGCGCTGGGGATCGAATATCCGGGCCTCGTTGCGATCACAAATCGTATCTACGATACCGAGGGGACTCTGAGCGGTAATCCCAACAGCGTCCTCATGGAATCGACAGTGGCGCACGAAGCCGGGCATCAATGGTTCTACAACCTGGTCGGCAACGATCAACTCGACGAGCCCTGGCTGGACGAGTCGCTGACCCAATTTGTAACCTGGGAATACTTCACGAACCAATACGGCGCAGGCGGGGCGGGCGGCTTCGAGGGTTCCCTGCGCGGGCGCTGGGCGCGCGTAGATAGCCAGTCGATCCCAATCGGCATGTCTGTAGCCAATTATGAGGGATCAGCCTATAGCGCTATCATTTACGGGCGCGGGGCCTTCTTCTTCGAAGCATTGCGTGACGAGATGGGCAAAAAGAATTTCGATGCTTTCATGAAGGATTACGTCGCCAGCAATTCCTGGGGAATTGGAACGGGAGAAAATATGAAGGAGCTGGCTGAAGATCGCTGCAACTGCGATTTGACGGCGCTTTATGATGAATGGGTAAGCCCGTAATCCTCTACTGCTTCTTGTATAAATTTCCGAACTTACTTGTTCCGTATGGCTTAAAATTAGCGAGATTTTGGTTCAGATATTTACGCAGTACTCTGTAAAATAGAGGCGATATTAGAAACGCCCCTACCTAACCCGTTATAATCGGTGTATAATCACCCCCGCCAGCCGACGGCTGGCATTTTTATGGACGGAGAAGTGTAACGTATGATTCGAAATGTTTATGCCCGCTTGATAATCATCCTGGTCATCCTGGGGTTGGCCCTGTGGATTGACCTGAATGACAGCTTAGTCATCTACAACCCCTTCAACGACACCCGCATCCTGGACCAGAACGTGACCACGCGCCTGGGCCTGGATTTACGCGGCGGTTTGCAGGTACTGCTAGAAGCCGACCTGCCGGAAGATACTGAAGTTGACGCGGATTCTATGGAAACAGCACGCACCATCATGGAGAACCGCACCAACGCCCTGGGTGTGAGCGAGAATGTGCTCCAAATCGCAGGCGAACGCCGCATCGTAGGTGAGTTTCCCGGTCTTGAAAACACCGACCAGGTCCTGGCCACCATCCAACAGACCGGCTTACTGGAATTCGTTGACACAGGCGATACCAATTTACCCGCCGGCGCTGCCGTGCAAACCGATTTTGCAACGGGCAGCGAAAGTGAAGCACCGCAATCCACCGACGATGAGAATCCGCCTACTATCTATCACACGATCATGACCGGCAAAGACTTGCGGCAGGTACAAGTCACGCAGGACCAACTTGGGCAATACGTGATCCAATTTGACCTGACCCCTGAAGGCGCTGATATTTTCGCCGTGCACACGGCCGCAAATGTCAATAAGTATCTGACCATTGTGCTTGACAAGACAGTCATCTCTTCGCCAGTGATCAACTCTGCCATTCCGGATGGCTCGGGCATCATTCAAGGCAGCTTCACTGCCGAAAGCGCCAACGCCCTGGCCGTGCAATTGCGCTACGGCTCGCTGCCCGTCCCGCTCAAAATAGTTGAGACGCGCATCATCGGCCCTACCCTGGGCGAAGACTCGCTCAACCGCAGCCTTATTGCAGGGCTGGTCGGGTTGACCATCGTCATCCTGTTCATGGGCATTTATTATCGCCTGCCCGGGATCGCCGCCGACGTTTCGATCTTGCTCTATGCGGTTATCCTGCTGGCAGTCTTCAAGCTTATCGGCGTGACGTTGACCCTGCCCGGTATCGCGGGCATCATGCTCAGCACCGGCTCGGCGCTGGACGCCAACATCCTGGTCTTCGAACGTTTGAAAGAAGAATTGCGCGGTGGCAAGAGCTTGAGACAGGCCTTCGATCAGGCCTGGACTCGGGCCTGGCCCTCCATCCGTGATTCGAACATCGCTGCGCTGATCACCTCTGGCATCCTGTACTGGTTCGGCAGCACCTTCGGCGCCACCATCGTGAAAGGTTTTTCACTGACCTTGGCGCTTGGTATCGGCATAAGCTTGTTCTCCTCGTTATACATCACACGCACTTTCCTGGCGCTGGCTCTTCAGTGGTTCAAACCCCAGAACCTGGAACGCTGGGTCGGCATTTAGGCTAGGAGAGAAGGTTACTATGAATATCCTTGGAAAACGCTACTTCTTCTTCGGGCTGTCCCTGATCCTCATCATACCCGGGCTGATCATCCTGCTCACGGGTGGATTGCCCTTGTCAATTGATTTCACTGGCGGCAGCCTGCTGGAAGTTTCCTTTACAGATCAGACGCCTGAACCGGCAGAGATTATCGCGCTCTACGAAGACGCGAACATCAAAGACGTGCAGGTGCAAACCAGCGAAACAGGCAGCTACATTATCCGCTCGGAATTCCTGGAAAATGATGTACGCGATGCGGTTCTCACTGCGATGGCTGAACAGATCGGTGAACCGACCGTGGTGCGCTTCGACAGTGTCGGTCCCAGCATCGGCGAACAGGTGACCTCGCGTGCCGCGCTGGCCGTCGCAGTTGCTTCCATTTTAGTGGTCGTATTCATCGCCTGGTCTTTCCGCGGCGTCCAGAACGCCTTCCGCTATGGCATCTCCGCCATTCTGGCCATGTTGCACGACGTGGCCTTGATCTTCAGCGTCACCGCTATCGGCGGGTTGTTCTTCGGCTGGGAGATCGACTCGCTCTTCCTGACCGCACTGTTGACCGTGATCGGCTTCTCGATGCAGGACTCGATCGTGGTCTTCGACCGCATCCGCGAAAATGCCAATATTCACCGCCGTCTCGAGTACGAAACACTGGTCAACCACTCCATCATCCAGACCTTGCAGCGCTCGATTAATACGCAGTTGATGACGGTGGAATTCCTGCTGCTGGCGCTGGCTCTGTTCGGCGGCGTCACCCTGCAAGAGTTCGCCGTTGTGCTGCTGGTCGGCCTGATGAGCGGGACGTACTCGTCCATTTTCATCGCCGCGCCCATCCTGGTGGTGTGGGAAAACCGGGAATGGAAAAACTGGTTCCGTCGCAAGGAAGCCACGGCCTGATCCTCAGCTATGCTAAAATGGCGCATCCTCTTGATGCGCCATTTTTAAGATGGAAGTATGGCACTTAACCCAGTCCGCCTTCTGACCATTTTGTCTTTGACCATCACCCCGGCAGCCTGCAGCGCGCCTCCTGCTACGCCCCGACCTGCAACCATTCCCACGTACCAATCCGTTCCCGAAACTGACATTCCTGCCTCTGCGGAGATTCCTTCGCCAGATTTACCCATCGATGCCACCTGGCAAATCCAGTATTCCGGTCAGCTTGACCTGTCGCTCGATGTAGATGTTTATAATCTGGACCTGTTCGAGGTTACACCCGAAGATATCGCTGGCTTGCACACGCGCGGCATCTATGTGATGTGCTACTTCAGCGCCGGTTCTTGGGAAGACTGGCGCCCCGACGCGAATCGGTTCTCGGAAGAAATCATCGGAAACGACTACGAAGGCTGGCCTGGTGAAAAGTGGCTGGATGTGCGAGCCGTCAACGCGCTGGCGCCTATCATGGAAGCCCGCATCAAGCTTGCCGCAGAAAAAGGTTGCGATGGCGTAGACCCTGATAATGTCAATGGATACGAAAACGAGACCGGCTTTCCCATCTCGTACACGGACCAATTGAACTTCAACATCTGGCTCTCGAAAACCGCCCACGCCTTTAACCTGGATATCGGTCTGAAAAACGACTTGAATCAAATCAAAGACCTGCTGTCGTATTTCGACTGGGTCTTAAATGAAGAATGTTTTTCCTACAATGAATGTGAGCCTTTGTCCCCTTTTTACGAGGCAGGCAAACCTGTCTTTGTGATCGAATACGAAACCGGACCTGCTGAATTCTGTCCAAAGGCAAAAGAACTGGACTTCAACATTATCCATAAAAATTGGGAGTTGGACGCTTACCGGGAGGCTTGTCCATGATCGGCCTTTCTGTTTTTTTACGGGGGTTGCTTATCGGCTTTTCCATCGCCGCGCCGGTCGGACCGATCGGGGTGCTCTGCATCCGGCGGACTCTGTCCGAAGGGCGGCTGGCAGGCTTCCTGTCCGGGATGGGTGCGGCCAGCGCAGATATGTTCTATGGCGCGGTGGCGGCCTTTGGTCTGACGGCCATCCAGGATTTGCTGCTCAGTCAATCCGACTGGCTGCGCATCGTGGGAGGGATCTTCCTGTTATATCTAGGCGGCAAAACCTTTTTCAGCAAACCCGCAGAGCAGGCGGCCAAGTCA
Source organism: uncultured Anaerolineaceae bacterium (assembly GCA_964560935.1). Taxonomy (GTDB): domain Bacteria; phylum Chloroflexota; class Anaerolineae; order Anaerolineales; family Villigracilaceae; genus JAABUE01. Next base: position 7,520 of record CAZLOC010000034.1, read on the forward strand.
TCGCGCGGCGGGCTGTTTGGCGCATACCTGACCACCTTCTTCTTGACCATCACCAATCCGATCACTATCCTGTCCTTCATCGCCATCTTTGCCGGGCTGCGCCTGGGCGAGACAGGCGGGAATTACATCTCCGCAGCCTTCATGGTATTGGGCGTGTTCCTCGGTTCAGCAATCTGGTGGTTTACGCTTTCTTTCCTGGTCGGCTTGCTTAGACATCGCTTCAATGAAACATGGAAAATCTGGGTAAGTCGCATTGCGGGAACGATTATTTTCGGTTTTGGGGCAGTTGTACTTGCTATTAAATGAAGGCAACTTTCATCCCAGTTGCAACCCAATTAAAATCATTTTTACGGGTAAATCAGTTAAACTTACACAAATGAACTTAGAATTCATTAATAAGGTCGAATTTATACATGCCTGATGCCAGACTGCTGCTTGTACTAGATGAAACCTTCGCTAGTGAATTACAGGTACCTCTAAAAAGACTTGGCTATCAGGTTGTGGACAGTGTAGCGAACAGCCAACAAGCCCTTGAACGTGTTGCTGAACTCCGACCCGATTTAGTACTTGTTAGTATTCATCTCGATGGAGAACTTGGGGGAATCTCGATCGGTAAACAGATATATGACCAATTCGATCTTCCAGTTATCTACATATCTGATCAGTCTGGTCAAGCCACCATTCGACGATCGGGTGGTACTGCACCATTTGGTTATCTTTTTAGGCCAATAGACGAAAAACAAATCCTGGCTACCATCGAAGTCGCCCTCACCCGGCACAGCATGGAAAAGAAGGTGCGCGAGAGCGAACAATGGTTGCATGCAATCTTGCATTCCATCTCAGACGGTGTAATTGCTATAGACATGGAAGAACGTATTCGCTTCATTAACCCCATTGCAGAAGAACTAACCCGCAAGAAGCATCTTGACGCCATCGATAAGCCCTTGGGTGATGTTCTCTCAATGTATTATGCAAATTCCGAGGAGCGCGTCTCGATTTCCCATGCTCTGGCCTTTTTCCAAAGCCAGAACCTGCGGACAGGCTTTGAAGCGGTATTACTTCGCAGAGATGGTACTCAGGTTCCTGTTGAAATCTTCATATCGCCATTGAAAAACAAAGGTTTTAAGGTTGGGATGGTGCTGGCGTTTCGGGATATTTCTGACCGGAAACGCGCGCTGGAAGAGATTCGCCGGTATGCGATGCGCTCAACAGCCCTGCTCAGGGCTGCTGAGCAATTGAATGCGCGCCTAGATATAAAAGCAGTGCTTAATATGGTATGTGAGATTTGTAATAATACTCTTAATACAACCGCTACTTCAGCTTTTCTTTATGACCCTTCTCGAAATACCTTCATAAGCATAACCATCGCAGTAAATAACGAAATAAACAATTACACATTTGAGACACAAAAATTTCCTATACGATATGAAATCCCAATTGATCTCATATCAAATACCTTATCACAATCTAAACCAATTGTGGCGATTAGGGATATCCAAGCATTGGATTTTCCGGGCATCCCATATCTGAGTAAAATCAAGGAAATGGATGTCCGTTCGCTGGCAATTTCAGGCATATACCAAAACGATACCCTCACTGGTATTTTGGTCGCTCAAATGCATGGAACAATTCGCGAATTCAACCAAGAAGACTTGGAATTATTGCGCGGTCTTACCGATCAAGCGACAATTGCGGTGGGCAATGCAACCCTTTTTGAACAAGTGGTAGCCAGCCGCGAACGGCAGCAATCACTGACACGCCGTCTGGTTGGCGTACAGGAAGATGAACGCCGAAGTCTGGCGCGGGAATTGCACGATCAGATTGGCCAAATGTTGACCGGTCTGCAATTCTCCCTGAGCTCACTGCTACCCCAGGCCTCCAACGAACAAAAGGAGAAATTTGCCGATATACAAAAGTTGGTCAGCAACTTGATCGCGCAAACGCGTGAGATTTCCATAAATTTACGGCCGAGCATGCTTGACGACACGGGCCTCATCCTTACATTGATTTGGCACTTTGACCGCTATACTGCCCAGACTGATATCAAGGTCAATTTTAAGCATTACAATTTGCTAGACAAACGCTTTGAGACCGAGATCGAAACCACTGTTTTTCGCATTATCCAGGAAGCGCTAACCAATGTGGCCCGATATGCCGAAACCGATTCAGTCGAAGTTATGCTAAAACTTGAGGAGCAAATGATCACGGTGGAAATCAGTGACCAGGGTCAGGGTTTCGACCTCACCAGTATAGATATTTCGTCTCATATGGGCTTGAACAGCATGCGTGAACGGGCTTATGCGGTGGGTGGGCTCATGGATATTCAAACTGCGCCCGGTAGAGGCACTCGCATCCATACCGTTATTCCACTTTCGGGTAAGGTCGAGAGGAGGCAGCATGAGCGTCACCGTTCTGCTCGCCGATGACCATCCAGTCGTCCGACAGGGCATGCGGAATCTCCTGGATGCGGAAGCAAGCTTTTCGGTCGTGGGAGAAGCGGAGGACGGCCTACAAGCCGTCCAATTGGCTGAACAGCTTAAGCCAGATATCGTTGTCGTCGATATGATGATGCCACGTCTCAATGGATTGGAGACGATACGACAGATCACTGCACGTTTGCCAGAAACACAGTGCATTGTGCTTTCTATGCAGAGCGCTGACCCGTACATCGTGCAGGCGCTCAAGGCTGGAGCGTCTGGGTATGTGCTCAAGGACAGCGGTCCCAATGAGATTGTCACTGCCATACAACAAGTGGTGAGTGGAAAGCGCTATCTGAGCCCGCAACTCTCCGAGAAACTGATCGATCTCTTTATTGCAAAAGTTGAAACTGATGTGTTCGATCCTTATAACTCATTAACAGCCCGAGAACGTGAAGTTTTGCAATTAGCAGCCGAAGGCTTATCCAACAATAACATTGCTGAACAGCTTTCTATCAGCCCACGGACAGTAGAACAGCATCGCCAGAGCATGATGAACAAAATGGATTTCAAGAATCCAACCGATCTGATCCGTTTTGCGCTTAAACGCGGTATTCTTCCCTTGGACGATTGAATAATCATTCCTCAAGATAAAAACCCTGCCCTCCTTGTCAGTTAGAAGGAGGGTTTTTTGTTCAAAATAATTGCGTAGAGTCCGCCATTGAAAATACGTAGGACTACGGATAGTAATTAGAGGTACTTGAGCGCATAATGCAAAATGTAAGCATACTATTTGAAAGATATTCTCGATCATCGGAGGTACATTATGTCCAGAAAGGGAAACTTATTCAATATCCTTCTGGCGCTCATCCTGACCTTCAGCCTGCTGGCGGTGTCTACCGGCTCCGCTTTGGCTAAGAAAGATAAGCCGCCGCGCATGGACCCGGATTTCTTGCAACTGGTCCAAACCTATCCCAACGCCATGTTCAAAGTCATCGTACAGAGAGATGTCAAGAACAAAGATCTGAAGGAAATGGAACTGGAAAAGTCCGTTCAGAAGGGTGGGGGCCAGGTCAAGAAACAACTTGACCTGATTGTCAGCTTCTCGGCCAAAATGACCGGCAAGGAAATCGAGAAACTGGCCAAGAACCCCAAGGTGCTCTGGATCTCCCCAGACGCGCCAGTGGTGTCAACCGGCGATTTAGGCCTCTCGACCGTGCTGGATAGATTTGATCACACGAATTATTCTGGCAATAACGGTACAGAGCAATGGAACTCAAGTTGGCAGGAATTTGGAGATGGCGGCGATGGCGGCGTTCCTGAAGAGAGTGGATTGATCCTTCTCAGCTCTAGTTCCTATTGCGAAAGCGGCGATTGCTTGCAGCTCGATTCATATTCCGCAGTTGGCACTTACATCTACCGCCAAGTGGATTTGAGCAAAGCTGCCTCAGCCACACTGTCGTACTATCTTAACAACCAACTCGATTACAGCGGCGGTACCACTGGCGAGATCAGGGTAGAAGTCTCCCCTGATGGAGGAGGCACCTGGGCAACTTTGCAAACCTATACCAGCACAACCTTCCTCGGTCAAGGTGTTGACAGCTTCGATATCAAACCCTATATGAGCGCAAACACATTGATACGCTTCCTGATCAGTCAGCAACAGGATGACCACCGTTACATTTACTTCGACAACATTCAAATTGAATTTGCTTATCCGAGCCCATACCGTGCTATCGTAGGTGCCGAGGCACTCCAGGAGGTCAACTTAATCGATGGGCAGGGTGTTACCGTGGCCGTTGTAGATAGCGGTGTCTCTGACCATGTTGACCTGCATAGTTCTGATCCAAATATTTCACGTGTTATGGGTGCAGTCACATTTGGCGGGTACGCCACCCCGAATGATGAGTACGGGCATGGATCGCATGTGGCTGGCATCATTGCCGGTAATGGCACTGCCTCAAACGGTAAATATCAGGGTGTTGCCCCGGGCGTAAACTTACTCAATATCAGGGTGAGTAATGACCAGGGTATGACCTACACCTCGGATGTAGTGGATGGTCTGCAGTGGATCTATGACAACAAAGACGCCTACAACATTCGCGTGGTCAACCTATCGATCAACTCAACTGCGCCCGAGTCCTATCACACCAATCCACTGGATGCGGCGGTCGAGATCTTGTGGTTCAACGGCATCACCGTCGTGGTCGCGGCCGGTAACAACGGCACAGCCGATGGACCCTCTACGCTCTACCCGCCTGCCAACGATCCCTTCGTGATCACGGTCGGCGCAGTGGAAGACCGCGGTACAGTTGCCTTAGACGACGATTTTGTCGGCGCTTTCTCCGCCTATGGCACGACCGAATCGGGCTTTGCCAAGCCCGAGCTGGTCGCCCCGGGACGCAACCTGATCAGCCTGCTGGCCAGCACAGATGCAACAGCTTACAATGAGCACCCCAAACATCGTGTGAACGACTTCTACTTCCGCATGTCGGGCACGTCCATGTCAGCTCCGGTAGTAAGCGGCGTAGTTGCCCTGCTCTTACAGGACGAACCGGATCTAACCCCCGATCAGGTCAAGTATCGTCTGATGGCCACCGCCAACCAGAATTGGCCTGGCTATGATGCAGCCAAAGCTGGCACCGGGACGGTGGATGCTTATGCCGCAGTATATGGTAGCAGCCTTGATAGCGCCAATTCCGGCATTACCCCCAGCCAGATGCTTTCTACTGGCGAAGATGCCATAGTCTTCGACAGTGTGGGCTGGAACAGTGTTGGTTGGAACTCGGTCGGCTGGAACTC
>CAZLOC010000034.1:12838-17365 GCA_964560935.1 uncultured Anaerolineaceae bacterium
TGGAACTCGGTCGGCTGGAACTCAGTTGGTTGGAACTCAGTTGGCTGGAATTCCGTAGGCTGGAATTCCGTAGGCTGGAACAGCGTTGGCTGGAACACATCAATGTGGGATGAATAATAGGAGATGTAACTAATGAAAGTATCTAGTTTGAATTGGCTCAATATATTAAGCATTTCCTTGCTCGTAGCCGTACTGGCCTTGCTGATTCTCGCTCTTACCTTATCAGCACAAATCCTGTTTGCCAGTGTCGGCTGGCACGAACTGACCAGTGTCGGCTGGCATGAACTGACCAGTGTTGGCTGGGTCAATTAATCTTCGTAAAACAAGGCTGCTCATTGGCCAAAGAAGGCGGTTCATTCAAAAGTCTGATCCGCCTTCTTGGCTAACAATTTTATTGTGCCAGGCTTACAATTCCAATAAGACAATATAGATTTCTTGATAAAATTAAGAGGTATTACCAAGGAGGCGCCATGAAGGAAATGACCATCTCTACCCGAATTTATTTATTCACAATTTACATTTTGGGAGCGGCCATCTTTGCTTGGAGCCTAGTATCGTGGCAGGTCAAAGAACCAGTTATGCTTGTCAGCTTATGTATTCTGGCTTCTTTAGCGTTGATTATCAAGGTCGAAGGAACGACCAATCGCTCTCACTATACCTTCAGTTTTATTGTATACGGCTTCGCATTCGCGCACTTAGGGATTCCACAAACTGTAATCGTTATCCTTGTTTCCAATCTAGTAGAGTGGCTGGTCAACCGTCCGCCTTGGTTTATCCAAGTTTTCAATTCAGCCTGTTATATCATCGTTATCCATATAGCCGGGGTTATCTTCTACCGGATCAACCCCAGCCTGTCGCTTACAACCCCCATTGGCATATTGGCAATAACTGTTAGTATGACAGTTTTTACCATCCTGAATCACTTGATTGTAGGGATCATCGTTTGGATGGCACGGGGTGAGAATTTCCAGCAATCAGGCATTTTCGACCTTCTCCCGCTCATCATTGATCTGACCTTGCTCTGCCTCGGTGCAATGCTGGTTCTCGTCTGGGAATACAGTCCGTTCGCATTGCTCCTATTTGCATTCCCGATTTACCTGATCTATGGCACCATGCGCGTTCCCGCATTGGAACGCCAATCCGAAACGGATCCAAAAACCGCCTTATTCAACCACACCTATTTCATGCAACATCTGAACAACGAACTTAACCGTGCCAACCGCTTTGACCGTCCCCTTACCGTAATCATGGCCGACCTGGATTTACTGCGCAACATCAACAACACCTACGGCCATCTGGCAGGTGACGAGGTCTTGATCGGGATCGCAAATATTTTGAAACATTCAGTGCGTGAATACGATGTAGTAGCGCGCTTCGGTGGGGAAGAATTTACCATCCTGATGCCTGAGACCACACTCTCCCAGGGCTACGAACGGGCTGAAGCCATTCGCCGGACAGTTGAAGATGCAGAATTCATCATCCCGACCAGCGTAACACCCATCAAAGCAACGCTCAGCTTGGGAGTCGCGAACCGGGAATATTTCGATCAATCCGGCCAAGACATCATCCACAATGCCGACACCGCGCTCTACCACTCCAAACTGAAAGGCAGGAACCGGGTTTATGCCTATACCCAAGAGGCATATACAGATTTTGAGGAGACGCAAAGAGAAGCGGTTGCCATAAAGGATGAATCAACATACAACACTATAGAGCAGGATATTAAAGTGCACAAAGCAACCACTCATCAAGCCGCGGATGCAAAGATGGTGTCAGCACCTAAATCACAGTCATCCCCGCCGCTTGAAAAAGAACCCCAAGGTTCAGTGCCTTCCCCGTCAAGAAAAACGTCAAAGGCGCCCGTGTACTTTTACATCGGTGGGCTATTTACCCTCTCCCTTCTGCTTTTTAGCGGCCTGTATCTCTTTGCGCCCACCCTTTACACAGGCATCAGCATCCAATCCTGGCTGGGACTTGCCGGTTGTGCCATACTTGTTATACTGACAGAATGGTACTCGATCGACCTTTATACAAAACACACCTCTTTGTCCACTTCTGCGGTTCCTATTCTGACAGGCACTCTGTTGTTCGGTCCCATTGGATCATTGATTTTGAGCCTGACATACGCCATTAGCACGAGTATAAAACATCGTAGTCCGTTCAATCGCTTTGTATTCAACCTCAGCAATCAGTTGATTGTAGGTATGCTCTATATAACGCTCATTTATCTAACGGGAAAGTCCTTCGTCGAATTGTCCACGTTGATGCAACTGGTCTTTGCTGTTGTTTCCGCCGTCATTGTCTACGTGATCAATACCAGCCTGATTTCAATTGGAATGCATTTAGACTCACGTCAACCTCTGCTCCCGTTTTGGAAGGAGCACTACAGCTGGCTCTTCCCCATCTATATTGGCATGGGCATTGTCGCGGCCGCATTTGTATTTGGATTTAAACATGACCCTGTAATCGGATCTCTGCTAGTGATTGTTCCTCTTCTGTTGTTGCGCGTTAGTCAGGTTCAATATGTGGAACGCACACGGGAGATGGTTAGCGAATTGCGTCAGAAAAACAGCGCTCTTGAAAAATACTCAAATGAGATCACGAAATTGAATGAAGGTCTGCTGGACACCCTGGCAGAGATCATCGACTTGCGCGATCCTTATGTGCTGGGTCACTCCCGCGGCGTTACCGAGCTTGCGACCAAACTCGCAAAACGGTTGGGATTACATGAAAAACAAGTGGAACTGATTCGGAAAGGCAGCCTGCTGCACGACATTGGCAAACTGGGTATCTCACAGGATATCCTCGCCAAGCCCACTCACCTTACTTCCGAAGAATACGAAGTCATCAAAACACACCCCAATTTGGGTGCTGCCCTACTTGAGAAAAGCCCATATCTTCGCCAGCTGATTCCTATCGTGCGTCACCACCATGAGTTTTACAATGGAAAGGGTTATCCAGATAAAGTCGCTGGCAATCAGATCGCCATTGAAGCTCGCATTGTCTCTGTGGCAGACGCGATCGAGGCCATGTCCTCTGACCGTCCTTATCGTAAAGCTCGCTCCATTGAATACATTATGGAAGAATTGCAGCGATGCTCCAGCACACAATTTGACCCTCTCGTCACGGAAGCAGCAATTAAGATCCTTAAAGAGATGGAAAGCGCAGAAATCACAGAAAAAGCCATCGAACATGCAAAGGCCCAACTTCAAAAATCTCCAACTCATTTGCAATCATTCGATGCAGCATAATCAACCCAATCCAGCAATCTAACATTTGACCTAGTGCCCGAACAAGGTGCTTTTGGTTGGTGAATGTTCCTTTGGCTTGGCAGCGCTCTTCTTATAGCTGCAAATTAGCGGCGTTATTCTTCAGCCATTTTCGGCAAGATTTGTAATCTGGCAAAATCATTTCCACCTGTGCCCAAAAGGATTCGGAATGGTTCATTTCTTTCAAGTGGCACAACTCGTGCACCACCACGTAATCGATGACTTCCGGCGGGGCCATCACCAACCGCCAGGTAAAGCTCAAGGTCCCTTTGGCGCTGCATGAGCCCCAACGTGTACGCGCCGATGAGATGCGCAGTTTTCCGGGTTTAAAATCATGGTTACGCGCAAAGTATGAAACGCGTTCGGTCAACACCCTCCAAGCCTGCTGCCGGTACCAGGCAGTGAAAACGGATTTGGCTTTCGGCTGCGCAGACACCGTCAGCTTGAAAACTCCCTCCATAACGAGGGCAGGCTTCTGGTTCCCCCTTCGGGGACCTTCGGCAGGGACGAGACGCAGCGGAATCTCTTCCCCCAGGTACCGGAACATTTCTCCGTCCACATACTGACGGGGAGCTCGCGCTTCATCCCGCACCCTGGCCTGCTTCCGTTTGATCCAGTCCGCCTTCGCCTCGATAAAACGCCGGATGTCAGCTTCCTTCATCCGCAGCGGTGCGCGGACAGTGAGAAACCCGTTTGTCTCGACGACCAATGATAGAGTCTTGCGTTTGCTGCGCACCAGCTTGTGGATTTCGATCATGACGGCCAACTATACCATGTACGGGTATAATCGCCAAAAACTTTACGGAGGGATTATGCGCCCTGACTGGGACTCATACTTCATGAAAATTGCCGCAGCCGTTTCCGAGCGCTCCACTTGCGACCGCGCTTTGGTAGGCTGTGTGCTGGTGCTCGACAAACGCATCCTGACGACCGGCTTCAACGGCTCGCCCGCCGGGCAGGAGCACTGCGACGAAGCCGGTCATCTGATAGTAGACGGGCATTGTGTGCGCACCATCCACGCTGAGACAAATGCCATCATCCAGGCTGCACTGCACGGCGTCTCGACACGCGGCTCAACTTGCTACGTGACCCACCTGCCCTGCATCAACTGCACCAAGGCGCTCATCAACGCCGGTATCACCCGCATCGTGTACGGGGAAGCCTACCGTATGGACGAGAACGCGATGGCATTTTTGAAGGCGGCTGCTATCGAGGTAGTGCAATACGTAAACGGGTTTCAAAAAGTCGAGTAGCTATT
>CAZLOC010000035.1:0-17296 GCA_964560935.1 uncultured Anaerolineaceae bacterium
GCTCAATTCCCGCCATGAATTCCGTTCCCCATACACGGCTGATCTCCGCGAGGAACACCCCGACCGTTTTGCGCTTCGAAGCGGGTTTTGTGGGAATATTCATGGTAATCAGATTATAGCCTCGATTCTGGGGAGGAATATTCAAATTCGATAACAATTTCTCTTCTATTGGTATCTCGTATTAGGTTTATAATAGCCCATCACAAAAAGGACAATTTATGGCCGAATTATCCCGAATAGCGCGCAAGATCACTTTCATCCTCTTTCTTGCTCAGAGCCTTGCCTCGGCAGGATTTATCGCCTCGGCGACTTTGAATTCCATACTGGGGGCCAGGCTGGGCGGCAATCCCTGGGCGGGCGTCCCCTCGGCTGTGTTTCTGCTGGGGGGTGCGTTGGCTGCCTCGCTTTGGGGTGTGCTCATGGATATCATTGGCCGCCGCAATGGTATTACGCTGGGTTTGTTACTTGGTGCAGCAGGGGCCGGACTTGTGGTCACGGCTGCCAACCAGAGTCTGCTGGCGCTCATGTTGGCCGGCATGGTGTTGATGGGCTTCGGCAACGCAGCCGTTGTGCTGGGACGCTTCGCCGCTGCAGAAGTCAACCCCCCGGAGAGACGCGGCGCGGCCATCTCGAATGTGGTCTTGGGCGGCACTGCCGGTGCAATTTTTGGACCGTTGCTGGTCGGCCCGATGGGCGCACTCTCTCTCCGCCTCGGTCTGGACGAATTGTCTGGCGCCTACATCGCCAGCATGGTCCTGTTTGGGATCGCTTCCGTTGTTGTCTTTCTTGGCCTGCGGCCAGACCCGCGCGAGGTGGGGGTACAGGTGGCTGCGTTATTTCCCGAATCCGCTCCTGGCGGCGCGGCCCGCCCGATCGCTGTCATCTTGCGTGAACCGGCTGCGCTGGCCGCTGTCACTGCCATGGCGCTGGGACAGGTTGTGATGGTCGCCATCATGGTCATCACATCGTTGCACATGAAAGGGCACAACCACGGGCTCGGCGATATTTCGGCCGTCATTTCAGCGCATACGCTGGGGATGTACGCTTTTTCCATTGTCTCCGGCCGCCTGGCGGATAAGTGGGGCCGTGGCCCGGTCATTTTAACGGGAGCAGCCACGTTGTTGTTGGCCTGCCTCACCGCGCCACTCTCGCCGGATGTACTCCCGCTATCGGTATCGCTCTTCCTGCTCGGCCTGGGCTGGAATTTCTGCTTTGTGGGCGGCTCAACCTTGCTGGCCGACCAACTCTCCCCCGCCGAGCGCGCCCGTACGCAGGGAGTGAATGACTTGCTGGTAGGGCTGGCTTCCGCCATTGGCAGCCTGGGCAGCGGGCTGGTTTTTGCGGCCACCAGTTATACGGTCATTGCGCTTGTCGCTGGCGCTCTGTCATTGATCCCATTGGGGATGGTTCTGACCTGGATGCGCAGGAAACAGGTGCTCGTAGGAGCGTGACCTGCGCTTTTCGGCATTCGGCAAAAGGTGATACAATCCAAAAACCACCTTGACCCTGTTTTATGACCTGGAGGGATATGGCTGACAAACCTAAAAACAACCTCCCCAAAGTACCGCCGTTCATTATCCCCGGCGCATCGAATCAGTATGTGGAAGAGCCAACTCCACAGGCTGCGCACGTAGTTCAGGCTCCTAAATCAACAGCCAGGAACAATCAGCAGGTATCTCAACCGGGGATATTCAGCTCATTGATTTTACTGATTAGCGTGGCTAGTTTGGGGATTGCTATGATTAGCGGGGCCTGGTTTGCTTATAGTATCTTGGGACCTGATTCGGACGGTGAGGATGAAATCCCGGCACAAACTGCACCACCCCAGGATAGTGTTCCTCCAGAAACAACCAGCGGAGAAAATACCACAACTGATGAGGCTGGTGAACAAAACGATATTCTACCCAAAGTCATCGTGGTTGGTCTGGCCTATGTTGTTGGATGGATCGTCAGTGTAGTCGGGGTGCGCACATTTGGAAATTTGATATTGCCTTTTGTTATTCGGGTTTACGCTTGGATTGTCCTGGGTGGAATTGTGGCTTTACAAATTTTGATCATATCCAGGCTCTTTCAGCAAGAATATATGTTCACAAGTTATATTAAGTACCTGTCGATGTTTGGAGCAGGCTTGATCGCGCTTATTGGCTTGCACCTGATTCTTGAAAAACACAGCCTGGTTCCTTTCGCAATCCCAATCCTGCTTACAAGCTTTGCCCATTTGTATTTCATTGTCTTTCATTACATTTTCTTGACCGAGGTCAAATACGATTACCTGTGGGGTGATGTAATCTTCTTCATTGTCACGACGCTGGTGAGTCTCCTGATGCTGGCTCATCTTGGATTTCTCAATGGGATGCGAAGGTTAATGGATCGCATATTCAGCCCTAAAGACAACCAGTTTGCCCCTCAAAATTAAATGGTGTAGGTTAAAAAAACTCCCTGCCAGTTTATCACCGGCGGGGAGTTTTGCTTTTTAAGCTCTGATCATCGTCAGTAGCATCTTAAACCGAGTCGTTGCTTTGACGGCATGCGGCTCATCCGCGGGCATGATGATGGCCTCGCCTGCTTTCAGGTGAAAGGGCCTACCGGAGATGCTGATCTCCGCATCGCCTTCCACCACATGGATCAGGGCGTCGAAGGGCGCGGTGTGCTCGCTCAACTCCTGCCCGGCGTCGAAGGCGAACAGGGTCACGTTGCCCGCGTCCGCCTTGGTGATCTGGCGGCTGACCACGGAACCGGTCTGGTAGCTGACCATCTCGGCCAGCTTGAGTATTTCGGCCTTTGGGGCTGTGGACATGAATTCTCCATTTCTTGTATGTCATGCTGAGCGTAGCGATGCATCTCCTCATCGATGGGAGACCCTTCGTTACACTCAGGGTGACATGCTCTACTAACTATGGCTTTTCCAGGCCATGCGCCTCGAGCAGGGCCTCATCGTTCATCAGGTCGGCGGTCGGGCCATCGGCCACGATCTTGCCTTCGTCCATGATGACCATGCGCGGGAAGAGTTCGCGCACCATCAGCAGATCATGTGACGAGACCAGCATGGTAATGGGCAGCTCACGCAGCAGGTTGATCAGGCCACGCCGGGCGCGCGGGTCGAGTCCTGCTGATGGTTCATCCAGCACCAGGATTTGCGGGCGCATGGACAAAACCGTCGCGATGGCGATGCGCTTCTTCTCACCCATGCTCAGGTGATGCGACAGACGCTCACGGTAGTCGCACATGCGCACCATCTCCAGCGCCTCGTCCACACGGGCGTGCACTTCGTCTTCGGGCAGTCCCATGTGGAGCGGACCAAAAGCCACGTCCTCGAATACTGTCGGGGAGAAGAGTTGGTCGTCGGGGCTCTGGAACACGAGTCCCACCATTGCGCGGATGGCAGGCAGATTGTCCGGTTCGATGCGCAGCCCGGCAATGCTCATCTTGCCCTCGCCCGTCAGGATCCCATTCAGGTGCAACATCAACGTGCTTTTCCCTGCGCCGTTCGGTCCCACCAACGCTACTTTGTCACCCTCGCACAACTTCAGTGAGACGCCTTTCAGCGCCACGTGTCCGTCTGGATAATGAAAGTGCAGGTTCTCGACCGAGAGGACATCCCCGTCGCAGCCTTGCAAGGAGGGTGTGATAACCGTAGTGGTCTTGTGGATAACAGGCATCAGAACCTTCCCGTGAGTTGTAGCAACAGGATGAGCGCAACGGACAGTGCAGCAAAGGCCCAGTCGCCGGGTTTCATGACGTGCGGATTGAGCGTGCGCAACTGACCGGTGTAACCGCGTGACAGCATGGCGTTGTAGATGCGGTCGGAGCGCTCGTAACTGCGCAGGAAGAGTTGACCGGCCATGTTGCCGGTGACGCGCGCCCGCCAGACCACGTTCCGGCCGGACCTGTAACCTGCCATCGTTGCGCTGCGGGATTGCCGCGCCCGAAGCAACCGCATGACCTCGTCCGTCAGCACGAACAGGTAGCGATACAGAAACGAGACGATGGTGGTTAATATAGCCGGGACGCGTAGGTGCTCAAAAGCATGGATCATGTCGGGGAAGCGCGTGGTGGCCACCAGCAGAATAGCAGCCTGCACCGAAAGCCACGAGCGCAGCAGGATGCTGCCAAACTTGATCAGGCCATAGTCGGTGGGGATGAGCGTAAGCGGGCCAAGCGACCAATCTGCCAGTGGTTCCCCCAGTGGAGAGAAAATGGCCGAAACCGCCGCCAGCGCGAAGGGCAGGGCGATGAACGAGCGCCGGAAGGAAAAGTCCACGCCCAGGCTGGACAGGTGGTTGGCCCACAGCAGGACGATCCAGGACAGGCCAAAGGCGGCCCAGGCCCCGTCTGGCAACAGCGCATTAGACAGGATGAACAGCACCGTCACCACCACCTTGACGCGCGGGTCGAGGCGGTGCAGGCGGCTCTCAGCTTCGTGAAATCGGTCAAAGGCGTCAGCGTGCATGATGGAGAATTAATACCATAGAATAGTTGGATATTTTAATGTAACCACTAAGACGCGGGGACGCAAAAGCCGAAGAAAAAATATTTGTGGCTCCGTGCCTTTGTGGTATAGGTTTTTCAAAACATCAAAACAAAAGAGAGACGAGACAGCGTCCCGTCCCTCTATACCAGATTAGGTGAAGTTAGCTGGTCTTACGTCGCAAACTTTGACCAAGAACGATCATCAGTCCCAGCACGACCAGCGCGCCAACCACACCCGCTACGATCGTGGAAAGCGCGGTCTCGCCCAGGAAGGGAACCGTGTAATCCGGCAAGATCTGATAGGGCGCAGACTGTCCCATCTTAAGGAAACCCATATCTTCGGCCACGCGCTCAAGGCCATCCGGGGAGGCCGAGGCCAGCGGGGAGAGCAACACGGCGAAGAGGGAAACAACGACACCTGCATAAATCCATCCACGTCCACCTTTGGCCGACGTGGCTTTCTCGTTCAACAGGTCGGGACGGGTCTGCTCGATGAAGGAGAGCGCAGCCACCGTGATGATGGCTTCCCCAATGCCAATCAGCACGTGTACCCCCAGCATAGCCGGGACGACGATCTCCAGCCGCGAGGTGCCGCTCAACCACAGTTGCAGGGATGCAACCAGCGCAGATGCAACCACTGCCAGCCAGGCCGCTATGCCAGCTACAGCCAATCGCGTGCCTTTACTACGGCCAATTACGCTGCGGTACAGGCCGAAGCCGATCATGGCGGTCAGCAAACCCATGTTGAAGATGTTGGCGCCCATGACCAGCAGGCCGCCGTCCTGGAAGAGCAGTCCCTGCACCGCAATGACGGCGGTCATCACCAAAATCCCGGCCCAGGGACCCAGCACCATGGCTGCCAGCGCACCGCCCAAAAAATGACCGGACGTGCCGCCCGCCACCGGGAAGTTGAGCATCTGCGCGGCAAAGATGAAGGCTGCCATGATGCCCATCAGCGGGACTTGCTTCTCTCCGAGAGACTTATTTGTCTTGGAGATGGCGATCCCGACCGTAACGATGGTGATAGCCCAGAAGATCAGGGCAATGACCAGGCTGAGAAAGCCGTCGGGGATATGAAGGGGAGCTGGGGAATACAACATTTTTAGCCTCCTGAATGAAGTTTTTGGCACTCCGAGCATAGCCCGAAGAAAGTGATATGGCTATCAATGAAACGGTATCCGCTGGACGTTTCAAGCTCAACGTAGAGTTTTTCCAGCGCGGCATGTTCAATGTGAAATTCTGCGCCGCACTTGCGGCAGACTAGGTGGTGGTGGTCTGACCTAGCAATCTCGTAGACCAAGTGCCCGCCGCCTGTGTGGGCAGAACAGGCCAACCCGTTCTGAGCTAGGAATTCGAGCGTGCGATAGACGGTTGGTTCGGTCAGCCCGGGGACATCATGGCTGGCGCGTTCGTAGACCTCGGTCGGCGAAAGGTGTCCGTCCGCATGGTGTAAGACGTGCAGGATGGCCAGCCGCTGGGGGGTCATGCGGAAGCCGCGTTCACGTAGTTTGGGGGTGTATTGGTTGCCGCAGGTCATAAGTTTCTTATTGCAAGAAGTTGTAATAGCATCTTATCATAAGAAGGATATTTGAGGAAGGGATGATTCCTTTTTATGCTGAGCGTGACTTACCCCCAATTTAATCTCTCGGTGGTGGGTCTTTTTTAAAAATAAGTTGGACGCTGATTAACGCTGACTTCTTTTTTATCAGCGTACATCTGCGTTCCAAATAAAATTCGGGGTCGACTATTTCTCGGACCTTCGCCGAGCCAGACTAACTGAGTCGTTTACGGCTCCCACTGGTAATTCAGCAAAGCAAACAAATACGGCTGCCTGTCCACATATTCCACGCCCGCCAACCAGGTGCGCCAGTCCATGCCGCCGTAGGACGGGTCATTACCAGGATTATGTATCGAGTAGAAATTGATGTTGGCGTATTCGCCCGGCCATTCGACTTCATAAGTCGCGCCGCCGAGTTTGATTTCGTTGCAGATCAAGGTTTCGTTCTTGAACACATCCTGCAAGGCGGGCAGGATAATCTCCGGGAAGGTTCCGGTGACAGGTTCGCCACTGCCTGCTCCCAAGCCCCAATCTACTTCGTAAGTGCTTTGGAGAGCCCAGCCCGCTTCTTCAGGCAAGTAATTGGCGACTGTCCCGAAGCGGATGTAAACCACATCCAGCCCATGCGCCGGGCTGACCAGTGACTTGAACAACTCGTCGTCCGTCGAGTTGACCGCTGTCTCCAAGTTGCGCAATAGCGGCGTGACGCGCGCATCCGCACAAAACGCAGACGAGTCGGCGTATTCCGTCATGAAATCGGCATTAACCCAGCCGGTCCCACCACCGGGATTTTGGATCTCGACCCACAGGTCTTCTCCCACGCTGGAGTTCCGTCCCGTGCGCATAATCCCGATTTCGGTAGGTTCCAACGTGCCAACAACCGCATTCTCCACCCCCGGCCCGGAGCGGATGTTGAGCACATCATCCTCGAGGACGTTGATAACAGCGTACGCGCCAGAACTTCCACCCGGAGCAGGTTGCGTGGTTGGCGTGAAAGTAACGACGGGCGACAAAGGGGTAGCACCACCGGGGGCTGGCGTATCGAGCGCCGGGATCGGCGAGCCCAGGTACAACGTCGGCGTGGCGGTGGCGGCTGGGGGGAGCGGCGTCCCGGTCGCGGGGGATTGGGCGCAGGCCGCGAGGGCCAGGAGTATCGCTAAAGCAACTAAGGTTTTTGCATTCATGATCTTCTCCTTCGTTCGGTCTCATTCTCGCACTTTTTGAATTTCGATGCAAGTATACAAAAGTAAACTCGGAAAACGGATAAGATATTCAAGTTACCAAAATGGGCTACCATCGCCGAGTTGGAGAAAAAGCTCGCTCCCTGAGCGGAGCATAGCGCAGTCGAAGGGGCGGACTCAAGGAAAACTCGAGTAAATGTAAAAAAGTGATTTTGCATCATTGCCCTTTGACTATGCTATTCACGGAGACCTGGGTTTCGATACGGCCTTCAGCCTACTCAACCCTCGTTCTCGAAACATTAAACCAACATTAAACCCTTGACACTATCAAAACCCCCGTGATAAACTTGCGCCCGTCTGTAAAAGGCAAATCTTACGAAAGGAGACGCAAACCGATGTTCGATAGCAAGATTTACATCAAAAGCAATCGCTCCGCGCAAGGCGGTGGTGTTGCTTTGCCTCCTCGGAGTGCGTCTGTTGACTCGTAAGATACACGCAGTGTGATTTACGGCCACGGAGCGCTCCAAGCCCGTGGCCTTTTTCTTTCCTTGAATCCAAGGCGGCCATGGGCGAACCCGTGGCCGTTTTTGTTTTTACCCTCACCCCAACCCATCTCCTCTGGGAGAGGGACAAAGGGTGAGGGAGAGGAGAAAGTCATCATGTTGGCAATCCAAACCCCTCTCTTCGAAGCCCAAGACATCCGTCTGGGCCCGATTGACCACGAAAAGGACCCCGAAGTGGAGTCCAAGTGGACACATGATTGTGAGTTCATGCGCCTGATGGAACTCAAACTCATTCGCCCGCAAGTGCCGGCGATGGTCAAGAAAGGCTACGAAGCCCTCGAGAAAGAGATCGAAGAGGCCAAGAACCTGTTCTACTTCACCATCCGCGCCCGCGAGGACGACCGCCTGCTGGGCAAGGCCGTGCTGGAATGGATCGACTGGTCCAACGGCAACGGCTACCTGCGCCTGGGTATCGGCTCGGGCACGGACCGGGGCAAGGGTCTCGGCGCGCAGGCCCTCGGTCTGCTGCTGCGCTTTGCCTTCGCCGAGTTGAACCTGTTCCGCGTGACCATCGTCATCCCGGAATACTGCCAGGCAGCGATTGCACTGGTCAACAAGTTCGGCTTCCTCGAAGAAGTCCGTCGCCGAAAAGCCATCCTGCGCGATGACCGCGTCTGGGACCTGATCATCTTCGGCCTGCTGCGCACGGAGTGGGTAGATGAATCTGCCCTTCGACTGCGTTCCTCGTCTCCGCTGAACTTCGCTCAGGGCGAGTGACGACTATGGAAGACCTGTTCAAAGGAAAACTCGTCCGGCTGGCCGGGATCGATCCGGAAGAAGTCAGCAAGTCGTTTGCGCAATGGAACCGCGATTCGGAATACATGCGCCTGCTGGATAGCGACCCGCCGCGCCTGCAATCGACCAAAGCCATCAAGGAATGGCTGGAAAAAGAACTCGAAAAAGCGACCGACATGTACTGGTTCGCGATCCGCGCCTTGGAAGATGACCGGCTGCTGGGGGATGTCACCCTGTCGGTCATCAACTGGGGCAGTCGCGAGGCGTTCGCAGGCATTGGCATTGGCGCGCGCGAGTTCTGGGGCCAGGGCTACGGCACTGACGCCATGCAGGTGATCCTGCGTTACGGCTTCATTGAACTCAACCTACGGCGCATCTCGCTGAATGTATTCGAGTTCAACCAGCGCGCCCTGCGTTCGTATGAGAAGGCCGGTTTTCGGCTGGAAGGACGCCAACGGCAGTTCATCCAGCGCGAAGACCGCCGCTGGGATATTTTGTTCATGGGCATCTTACGTGAAGAATGGATGGATAATTATGGCTACAATATTTCTGATGGATGATGAATTTCTTTCTGAGGCTGCCTCGCAAAAACTCAAACCTTCGCTACGCCTCGGGAAAGGCCTCAGCCTGCCTGTGGCCTTTAGGCTACGTGCCGCTCAATGGGCTGACCTGCAGCCCGTAGCGCAGCTCATCCTTGACGTTTGCACAAACGACGGCGACGCGACCATTGCTGTTCCTCCCGAGGAACTGCGCGCGGAATGGGAGGTACCCGGCTTCACCCTCGAAACCGATGCCTGGGTGGTGACCACGGCCGATGGCCGCGTAGTTGGTTACGAGGAATTTGTCAACAGGTACGCCCATGCCTCCCTGCAAGGCGACGGCTACGTCCACCCCGATTTCATGGGCAAGGGTATCGGCACGGCCATGCTGCGCGCCCTGGAAGAACGCGCGCGCAAAGAGATCGAACTGGCTGAGCCCGAGCATCGTGTTTTCATCCGCAACGGCATGTCGATTGGCGATAGGGTCTCGCGTGAAATGCACGAGAACGAAGGTTACAAGCCCATCCGCTTTTTCTGGCGTATGGAGATCACACTGGATGCGGCGCCACCCGCGCCGGTCTGGCCGGAAGGCATCGAACTGCGCTCCTTCGATGTGGATGCGCATACCTACCTGGTCTATCGCGCGCACGAGGAGGCCTTCCACGACCACTGGGGGCACACGCCGCGCTCCTTCGAGGAGTGGAAACACCGCGTCATCGAGGGTGACGATTTCGATCCTTCCTTGTATTTCATCGCCTGGGATGGGGACCAGATCGCCGGGTATGCGCTCAACCGCTATCGCAATGACAATGGCTGGGTGGGCACACTGGGCGTGCGCCGTCCCTGGCGCAAGCGTGGACTGGGCCTGGCCCTGCTGTACCTCTCGTTTGGGGAATTCTACAAATGTGGTACCGCGGTCATCAGCCTGGGCGTGGATGCAGCCAGCCAGACCGGCGCGACGCGCCTGTACCAAAAAGCCGGGATGCACATGGCGGCGGAGTACGTCAACTACGAGAAAGAATTGCGCCCCGGGCGTGAACCGGAAGTGGAAGTGTAAAGTATTGTCATTCTGAACGAAGTGAAGAATCCCCGCGCTCCGCGCGGGAGACCCTTCGCTACGCTCAGGGTGACATGGTTATCAAGGAAAAAACAATGGCTACAAAACTTGATGAACGAATAGATGTCACCCTGCCCGAAGGCTTTGCCGTCCGTGGGGCGACGCTGGGTGATGTGGAAGCATCCCTCGAAATGTACAACCTGTGGGCACAGAAAGTCATCGGCGAAGATGATATCAGCGATGTCGAAGCCATCCGCAACGAATGGGTTTCGCCCGGTTTCGACCCGGCGGAAGATATTCGTCTGGTCTTCGCCCCGGATGGCACGCTGGTCGGCTACATCGAAGCCTGGACCACGGCCAAGCCGCCCGTGCATCCCTGGATTTGGGGCCGCGTCCACCCGGCGTATAGCGGGCTGGGAATTGGCTCCTGGATGCTGACCTGGGCTGAAAAACATGCCATGCGCGCGCTGAATGAAGTCCCGGCAGACTTGCGCTTTGCGCCCCGTGTCGGCATCTACAGCCAGGCAAAGGAGAGCCAAAAACTCTTCCAGGATTTTGGATATCACTACATGCGCAGTTCATACCGTATGCTGATCCACCTGGATGCGCCACCGCTAGCGCCCGTTTGGCCGGATGGACTCACCATCCGCACCTACAATCCGGAAACTGACCTGGAAGCCGTCTACTGCACCGACCAAGATGTCTTCCGCGACCATTTTGGGTTTGTGGAAGAACCGATTGAATCAGGCCTGGCGCGTTTCAAGCACTTCATGACTGAGTATGAAGGCTTCGATCCCTCGCTATGGTATATCGCCTGGGATGGTGATGAAATTGCTGGCATCTGCCTGTGCCGCCCGCATTCCTACGACGACCCGGACCTGGGCTTCGTCAACGTTTTAGGTGTGCGCCGCGCCTGGCGTAAACACGGACTGGGACTGGCCTTCCTGCATCACGCTTTTGGCGAATTCTATCGCCGTGGCAAACGCAAGGCTGGCCTGGGCGTGGACGCCGAGAATTTGACCGGCGCACTGCGCCTGTACGAAAAAGCCGGGATGCACGTCCATATGCAATTTGACCTCTTCGAGAAAGAAATTCGCCCCGGCAAGGAAATCAGTGTACAATCTCTGGGAGATTAGTTACTTTTAGATGTCATGCTGAGCACATTCGCTTCGCTCAGTGTAAACTCCGCGAAGCATCTCCCGAACTGTACAAGAGACCCTTCGCTTGCGCTCAGGGTGACACTGAGAGAAGGAGATCGCCATGAACCTGCGTTGTATGTATTGTCAGACTATGTTCGGTATCAGCCGTGAGAACATGCTCTTTGCGCTGCAAACCATGGAAGCGGAGAGCCTGAGCCACTTCGATTTCCACTGCCCGAAGTGCCGTCGCGCCAACCGCGTGGAACGCAAAAAGCTGGAACTTGCCAACCCCAACTGGCAGGAAACCCTGAAGACGATGGCCAAGGAAGCGGCCAAGCCGGAAAAAGCTGCGGCGGAAGAGAAACCCGCTTCCAAAGCGGACGCTAAACCTGCTCCCGCCAAAAAACCCAGAGCTAAGGCTAAATGACCATTAAGGCCATTTTCTTCGACCTGGGGGGCGTCATCGTCCGCACAGACTATCAGGTCCCCCGTCAGCATCTGGCTGAACGGCTGGGTATGGAATACGAAGACCTGGTCAAGCTTGTCTTTGACAGCCCCACAAGCCAGCGCGCCTCGGTTGGCGAGATCAGCAGCGAGCAACATTGGGCGGAAGTGACCAAGCGTGTCAGACGCCCGGCTTCTGAGATGAAATCCATTCGGGCGGAGTTTTTTGCCGGTGACATCGTGGATCGCGAAATCCTGGAATTCCTGCGCTCGCTGCGCCCGCGCTACTATATCGGCCTGATCTCCAACGCCTGGCCGGACCTGCGCGATTACATCATCGAGCAGAAATTCGACGATGCATTCGATCACATAGTCATCTCGGCGGAGGTGGGCGTGATGAAGCCCGAGGCCCGCATCTACCAGATTGCACTGGAGCAGGCCGGGGCGAGACCGAACGAAGCGGTCTTCGTCGATGATTTCGCTGAAAACATCGAAGGCTGTCAGGCAGTCGGCATGCACGGCATCCACTTCCGTGATCCACATAAAACCATGATCGAGTTAAGAATCCTTTTAGATGGAAAATGAATACCATACAAGAAAAAACGGTTTTGAAAGACTTGGGCGCAGGTTTGATCCTGCGCCGTTCTATGCCTGAAGATGCGGATGCGTTGGCGGACTTCAACGCCCGGGTTCACAGCGACGATGGCCCGGAAAAACCGGATGAGCGCCTCGCCGCCTGGACCCGTGACTTGCTCACGCACCCCCATCCGACCTTCAGCCCGGACGATTTTACTATCGTTGAAGAGATCGCCAGCGGGCGGATCGTCTCCTCCCTGAACCTGATCCCGCAGACCTGGACGTATGAGGGCATCCCATTCGACGTGGGCCGCTCGGAACTGGTCGGGACATTACCCGAATTCCGTAAGCGCGGGCTGGTGCGAATTCAGTACGAAGAAATCCATAGATGGTGTGCTGAACGCGGACTGGTAGTACAGGCCATTACCGGCATCCCGTACTTTTACCGTAAATTTGGTTACGAGATGGCGCTCGACCTGAGCGGGGAACGCTTTGGTTACGAAGCGCATGTGCCCAAACTGAAGGACGGCGAAACTGAGCCTTACCGCTTACGCCCGGCCAGCGCAACTGACCTGCCGTTTATGGCCGAGGTCTACGAGCAGACGCAGAAGCGCTATCCCATCGTCTGCCAGCGCACAGCTGAGATCTGGCGATATGAACTGGACGGCCAGAGCGAAAAGCACGTCAATCGTCTGGAGAAACGCATCATCGAAAATGAAAGTGGGGAGCCGGTTGGATATCTCATGCATCCGCGCTTTCTGATTATGGATGGGCTGTTTGCCTTCGCGTACGAACTCAAAGCGGGAGTTTCCTGGCTGGCAGTCACGCCGAGCGTGGTGCGTTACATGTGGGGAACCGGCAAGGAGTACGCTGCGCGTGATGAGCGCACTTCCAACACGTTCGGCTTCATCCTGGGGGCGCAGCATCCGGTCTATACTACGCTGGGGAGTAAGCTTCCATCCAGCAACAGGGCCTATGCCTGGTACCTGCGCGTGCCCGACTTGCCCGGCTTTATCCGCCACATTGTGCCTGCATTGGAGAGACGCCTGGCCGGGTCAATTGCTGCCGGGCATACGGGCAAGATCTGCATCAACCGATACAGCCATATCCTGGTGCTGCAGTTTGAGCGTGGGAAGCTCACAGGTGTGGAGGAAGAAATGCGCAAGGCAAGCGATTACGGCGATCTGGGCCTGCCAGAGCTGACCATCCTGCAAATGATCTTCGGTCGTTCTTCTTTTGCAGATTTGCATGCTGTCTTTCCCGATGTTTATTACGACAAAGAGGAAGCCGTCATCCTGATCGATATTCTGTTTCCCAAGAAACATTCCAATGTGATGGGTGTAGTGTAACTTTTTGCTCCAGCGGGGGTCTCAGACCCCGCCAGGCCATTTATAGGTGACGATTGATCCGTAAACTTGACGCCACTAAAGTTTATCTGTTCATCGAATTTGCCGCTTCGGCTTTCTTCGCGATGATGTTTGTGACCACCTCGCTCTATGAAGCGACAGTTGCCGGGCTGACGCCGTTGCAACTGGTGCTGGTCGGAACAACATTGGAAATCTCGGCCTTCGTCTTCGAAGTGCCGACCGGCATTGTCGCGGATGTGTACTCACGGCGGCTGTCCATCATCATCGGCTATCTGCTGATGGGGCTGGGCTTCTTGATTGAAGGTTTCTTCCCCTTCTTTGCGCCGATCCTGTTGGCGCAGGTTGTCTGGGGACTGGGTTACACCTTTACCAGCGGCGCGACCCAGGCCTGGATCACTGACGAGGTCGGTGAAGAGCCTGCTAACAAATTGTTCCTGCGCGCCACGCAGGTGGGACTGTTCGCCTCGCTGCTCGGTATGGGCGTGGCGGCGTTGGTGGGCACACAGGATGCAGCTGTGCCCATCCGCGTGGGCGGGTTGGGCGTGGCATTGATCGGCATAACGCTGGCTTTCATTATGCCTGAAACAGGTTTCAGCCCTGCTCCAAAAGAGGATCGCAACACCTGGCAGCACATGTGGTACACCTTCAACGAAGGGATCAAAACTGTCCGCGCCCAGCCGCGCTTGATGAGCATCGTTGGTGTTGGGCTGTTTTATGGGCTATACAGTGAGGGCTTCGATCGCTTATGGGTCAAATTGATGTTGGATAATTTCAACCTGCCCATCCTGTTTGGCAGCAATGAAGTCGCCTTCTTCTCTGCGCTGAAAGTGGTTGGAACGCTATTGACCCTCCTCGCCATCCGTTTTATTGAGAAGCGCGTCAACACGGGGAGTTCGCTGGCGATTGGACGCACCATGTTGCTGATCACCGCAATAATCTCTGCGGCCCTGGTCGGTTTTGCGCTTGTTCCGGTATTGCTGATCGTTCTGGGTATGTATCTCGTCATTCACGTGCTGCGCAAAGTTGCCATCCCGCTTACTACGGCCTGGATCAACCAGAAACTGGATTCGAAGGTGCGCGCTACTGTCCACTCGATGTTCGGACAGGTGGATGCCATCGGCCAGATCGCTGGAGGGCCCGGCGTGGGTTTGATTGCAAACCTGGCCTCCGTTGCTGCGGCTATCACGACCTCCGGCCTGCTGCTGACCCCCGCGCTGTTCCTGGTCGGACGCGCCAACCGCCAATCCCTGGCGGAGGAGAGTCTTGGTGCGGTAGCGTTGGAACCCGAAGCTGCCGATTAGTTTTACGTTTCAGATGCCGAGGGCGACACCTAAGCTTTTTCTAAACCCTCCTGTAGGGCCTTTTGCAGCTTGGCAACGCGTGATAAAACCCGAACTATGCGACTCTTCCAGACCCTGTACCGAAACTACGTCGAACCAATCCGCTCGTTCAACCGCCCTGCCCGGCTGTTCCTTTTAACGACCATCATCGACGGGGTGATCCTCAGCGCGTGGTGGCTGTTTTTCAACTTCTACATATTGGAAAGCGGCCACAGTCGCGATTTCCTCGGCCTGGCCAACTCGATGCCCTCCATTGCCGGGCTGCTGTTCGGCATCCCCATTGGGCGGCTCTCGGACCGGATCGGGCGCAAACCGGCCATCCTTTTGGGGATCGGCGGCGCGAGCATCATGATGCTGGTTCAGATCACGACGCGTCAGCCATTCATCATCCTCGTTGCCGCTTTCCTGACCGGCGCCTTCAACATGCTTTTCATCGTCAGCCAGGCGCCGCTGATGGTCAAACTGGCCGACTCCGAAAACCGCACGCTGCTGTTCAGCCTGAATTACGGTCTTTCGACCATCTCCGGCGCGGTCGGCAACCTGTTTGCGGGGCAATTGCCGGCCCTCTTCGGGACTATCCTGCACGTACAGGCTACCAGCGCGACAGCTTACCAGGCCGTATTAATTACAGCAGTGTCGCTTGGGACGACGGCCACAATCCCAATGTGGCTGATGCGCGAACCGGAAACGCGTCAGGCGGCGCCCGAACCTGCTCCCGCGGAAGCAGGTCATTCGTCCGGCCTGGTGCGGACGACCGTCAAAATGGCGACACCTAATGTACTGATCGGTTTTGGCGCAGCCATCCTGATCCCGTACATGAACGTCTTCTTCAAAGACCAGTTCGTGATTTCCGATAAATTGCTGGGGACGATGTTCAGCCTGTCATCGCTGATGATCGGGATCGGTAGCCTGATCGGGCCGCGGCTGGCAGTCCGTTTGGGCGGCAAGGTGCGGGCAGTGACCCTGACCCAGTTCAGCAGTTTGGTGTTTTTGATGCTGATCGGGTTTTCGCCGTTCTACTGGCTGGCAGCCATCGGTTTCTTGATGCGCATGATGCTGATGAACATGGCCACGCCGCTGTACAGCGCTTTTTGCATGGAACGGGTACCCGAGCGTGACCAGGGCGTAGTGAACAGCGTTCTGAATATTTCGTGGCAGGTGGGCTGGTCGGTGGGGCCGTACATCTCCGGGCTGGTACAGGAGACTTATGGTTTTACGCCGTTGTTCCTGGCAACAGGTGTGCTGTATTTGGTTGCGATCCTGACGATGTGGACGTTCTTCCGGAAAGCGGAAAGACCTCTGGAAGCTGTTCCGGCCTAGAAGGCATTGCGGACGGTTGAGCGTGCTAATGTGTTTTTCACGGTCAACTGTCCATCGTCTACGGTCTATTTTGGTTTCCAGTCCATCTTCATATACACATCCCCCTTTTCCAACTCTTCCAGCATTTGGTTGAGGCGCTTTTCCTGTGTCTCAGGGCGTTTGGCGCGCGTGATCCAGCTGACGTAGTCGTTCTGCTGGTAGGGTGGGCGGGCGCGGTAGGCCTCCATCAATCTGCGCGCTTCGAGCGCTTCGCGGAAGAAATCAGGCATAGGGTAACGGGGTCGAGGGGGCATCGGGTTATTCCTCAAACTGACCTTGCGTGCGGACAGCCACATTTGGACTCATTCTAAATTTCATGGGAAAGTATTCCTTTTACAAAAACGGATAAATCGCACCAGTATTATAGAATATATTTTCTACAGAAGCAACCCTTTGTTAGAGGCTTTACTTTTACAACTCGCGCCGCATAACGACTTCACCATCGTCCACTTCGCCGGTCGGCGCGAAACCAAGTCTTTCATAAAACTTATACGGACCGTCCTCACCGGGCACGCAACTGGTGAATATTTCTGTCGCGCCTGGGCGAGTCTTGACGTAATCGAATAACAATTCCATCGCCTGGCGGGCAAAGCCGAACTTCTGGTAGCGTGCAGCGATCATCAGACGCCACAGGAAATATTCCGGTATGGACGGTTTATCAGACAGCATCAAAAAGCCGACCGGGATCTCATCGGCGTAGATAGCGCGGAACCAGGCGGTCTCACGGTCGAAATAGGCCTGGGCGATGGAAATCGCATTGGGCGCGACAAAATCCTTTTGCTCGGGAGCGACTTCCAGTTTAAGAACATCGCGCAGATTCTCTTTGGTTACTTCGCGCAAGGTGACAGCAGAGTTTTTGTTGACCATAACATTGTTGTATCCTGTCATGAGTTTCCTTTCGCAAACTTTAGCTATTGTATAATGAAAGCGTGGAAAAATACCGCTGTTCCACAAGGAGAAACTTATGG